>JAKFVH010000194.1 GCA_021732285.1 Reyranella sp.
ATACGAATGGCGTCGACGTCGAGCACTCCCACAATATAAAGCGTATCTCGCCCGGCGCCTTCTCTTCCTCGATTCTTTCCCTGCGTTGTTCCGCACTATCCGATTCGTTTATTCCGTCACAGGCCCTAATCCCGCTCGAAGAGCTCCGTTCACCAGTTGTGTTTTGTCTTGTTGCTCTTCTTCACAAGCACAAGTTGCTTGGCATCTCGCTGCAACAGCTCGGCTGGCGATCCCACTTTCGCAGCAAAGGAGTCACGTCAGAAAACTGGCTACCCCTCTACGAAGCGACGCTGCGGGGGTGGACGAACGATCGACGGATAATACGAGACGTTCAAGCTAACCCATTGCTAGATGACATGCTCAAAGCGGGCGTCACATTCCTAGAGGATCGCGTCCTCAATCTGAGCAACATCGATCTGCAACGGCGAACATTTCGGCCGTCGTCCACCCAACGCCGGCCACGTCGAAGGGGAGACGATGACGATGGCGATAGCGTCATCGTAGATGATCCGTTTGACTACGATTGACGTTCTGCCGCTCGCCACAGTCCTACAGCAGCTTCATCTGCCGCGCGTCGCGCTTGGCGTCGACCAGGGCGGTGCGTGCCTCCTCGGGCACCCTGAAGCGCATCGTGTCGAGGCGGTAACGGACCTTGTTCAGCCCAAGCCGCTTCACCGCCGCGCCGAAGCGGGCGCTCAGAAGCTCGGCGATCGGGCCCTCGCCCTTCATGCGCACGCCGAAGCCCGACTGGTAGAGCGCGCCGCCGCGCATCTGGCGGATCAACGACAGCACGCGCTCGGCGCGGTCGGGCCGGTGCTGGCGCAGCCACTCTTCGAACAGCTCCTTGATCTCGAGCGGCAGGCGCAGGACGGTGAAGCCCGCGCGCGTGGCGCCGGCCTCGGCCGCCGCTTCGAGGATCGCCTCCATCTCGTGATCGTTCAGCCCCGGGATCATGGGCGCGGTCATCACGCCCACCGGCACGCCGGCGTCGTTCAGCGCGCGGATGGCGTTGAGCCTTCGATGCGGCGCCGAGGCGCGCGGCTCCATGGTGCGCGCGAGATCCTTGTCGAGCGTCGTAACCGACAGGAACACCTCGGCGAGGTTGCGCTTGGCCATGTCGGCCAGGATGTCGATGTCGCGCGTCACCAGGTGGTTCTTGGTGACGATGCCGACCGGATTGTTGAAGTCGCTCAGCACGCGCAGGATCTGGCGCGTGATCTTCAGGTCGCGCTCGACCGGCTGGTAGGGATCGGTGTTGGTGCCCATGGCCACGACGTCGGGCCGGTATTTTGGCGAAGCGAGCTCGGCCACCAGCAGCTTCGCGGCGTCGGGCTTGAACAAAATCTTGGTCTCGAAGTCGAGGCCGGGCGACAGGCCGAGATAGGCGTGCGTCGGACGCGCGAAGCAATAGATGCAGCCGTGCTCGCAGCCACGATAGGGATTGATCGAGCGGTCGAACGGCACGTCGGGCGAGGTGTTGCGCGCGAGGATGGTGCGCGTGGCATCGCGCGTCAGCGTCGTGCGCAGCGGCGGCAGCTCGTCGTCTTCCGACGGCTCGGCCGACGCCTCGGTCTCCCAGCCGTCGGTCGTGCGGATGCGCCTCTCGCTGTCGAAGCGGCTCGATTCGTTGGAGAGCGCGCCGCGGCCGTGATGCACCGGCTCGGCGATCGCATCGTCAGGATAATCAGGAGGATTCTTGGGCCTCATGGTGAGGTCGACTCTGAGAACAAACAGGGAACGAGTCAAGCCATCCATTCGACTCGGATCGATTTAATCGTGTCGCGCCGGAAGCATTGATCGATGCGCTGATCGATGTGCGCCTTCATCGCCGGCTCAAGACCGGCGTCCCTCCATTGTGTGGGGTCGGACGGATCGCGCGCCTCGCGCGTCTGCACACGCCATCGAGCCATGAACAGCGTGGTTCGAAGCCAGGTCAGCCGGCGCATCGGCAGCAGCCAGGGCTCGAGGTCGGCGGCCTGCCGGCGTCCGACCTTCTCAAGATATGGCGTGTAGAAGCGCTGAACCTCGTCGCGTGACAGCACTTTGCCTACGTCGGGATGCCACAGCGTCGAGGTTGCAAGCGTTGCATGCGCGA
The DNA here is from genome assembly GCA_021732285.1 of Reyranella sp. Classification (GTDB taxonomy): domain Bacteria; phylum Pseudomonadota; class Alphaproteobacteria; order Reyranellales; family Reyranellaceae; genus Reyranella. The sequence goes on from JAKFVH010000194.1 coordinate 2,096, forward strand.
GGTCGATCGCCGGCGAACCGACATGGACTTTCTCGAGGTCGACGAACCAGGCGATGCCGTCGCGATCGACGATGAAGTTTCCCGGATGCGTGTCGGCCAGCGCCACGGTGAGCGGTTGCTGACGCTTGCCGAAGGCCCGCGCCACGCCGCGCATCAGCTGCAGCTCCTCGGCGATCTCGGCGCGCGCGCCCGAATCAAGTACGGCCTTGTCGAGGAAGCGCATGGCGTTCTGCTCGATCGCGGCCAGTGTCTCGAGGAAAGGGTTCTCCTGGCGCGGGATCGGCGAGCGCGCAGCCGGCAGCGGCAAGGCATGAATGCGCGCGAGCGTGTCGGCCATCAAGGCGAGTTCGTCGGGCAGGCGCGGCGCGCGGCCGTTGATGCGATCGACAATCAAGGCGCCGCCGGGAAGGCCGGGACGCGGTTCGATGACGTCGTGCAGACGCGGCGTGCGGCCGGAGGGAGCGAGATGGCGGAAGGCTTCGGCCTGCGCCGCCAATCGCGCGGCCGCCGCGGCGTCGCCTTCGTGCGCATAGGCGACGCGCGCCAAAAGACCGTTGGGCAAGCGCACGTGGCCGTGCGCCGTGCCCGTCGCGGGCAGCGGCTTCAGGTCGGCGGCGCTGAGCGCAGAGAACGCCGGCCGCTCGCGCAGCGCGGCGAGCAAGGCGTCACTCATGGCTGGGGGCGCGCGACTCCAGTCGCGCGTCTTCGTTGAGGCAAGAGATGATCGCGCCACTGGAGTGGCGCGCCCCCAGCGTCAACCACTGCGCGGCATCTTGCCTTCGTTCAGCCGTGGCATCAGCTCGGCGAAATTGCAGGGGCGGAAGCGGATGTCGAGCTGCTGGCGCAGGATGTCGTCCCAGCCGTCCTTGCAGGCGCCGGTCGAGCCCGGCAGGGCGAAGATATAGGTGGCGTTGGCGACGCCGGCGATGGCGCGCGACTGCATGGTCGAGGTGCCGATCTTCTGGAAGGAGATCCAGCGGAAGACCTCGCCGAAGCCCTCTATGCGCTTCTCGAACAGGCCCTCCAGCGCCTCGGGCGTGACGTCGCGGCCGGTGACGCCGGTACCGCCGGTGGTGATCACGGCCTCGACCTTGGGATCGTCGATCCACTTCTTCACCTGGGCGCGGATCTTGTCGACGTCGTCGGTGACGATGGCCCGGTCGGCCAGGACGTGGCCGTCGCGAGCGATGCGCTCGACCAGCGTGTCGCCCGACTTGTCGGTCTCGAGCGTCCTTGTGTCGGAAACGGTGAGCACGGCGATGTTCACCGGCTTGAAGGGTTTGGATTCGTCGATCCTGTTCATGGCGGCATCCTACAACCGGCATCTTGCGGCGGCGAGGCCGCCGGCCTAGATGGGAGGCATGACCGATTGGAAACACGACGGCGTGCGGGTCATCCCGGCCGGATCGCTCGACACCAACACCGCCCAGACGCCGGGCATGAACCGCGCCGCGGCCATCAATTTCGCCCGCGTCGGCGCCCAGAAGCTGTGGGCCGGCACCGTCACCATCCACGCCCACGCCAAGACCGGCGCCCATCACCACGGGCACCTCGAGAGCGTGATCTACGTCGTGAAGGGCCGCGCCCGCATGCGCTGGGGCGATCAGCTGCAGTTCACCGCCGAGGCCGGCCCCGGCGACTTCATCTATGTGCCGCCCTACGTGCCGCACCAGGAGATCAACGCCTCCGACACCGAGCCGCTGGACTGCGTGCTGGTGCGCTCCGACAACGAGGCGGTGGCGATCAACATCGACATCGAGCCGGCCGAGAAGCCGGAGACGGTGTACTGGGTCGATCCGACCCATCCGCATCCGCACAAGCACTGAGCTCGGTTAGGACGCCGCCCGCACCTCGGCGGAGCGATCCCACAGGTTGGGCTGCTCCTTGTTGGTGTAGCCCGACACGAACAGCTTGGGCTCGCCGGTCTTCACATCGAAGGTGTGCCGGCGCACCGCGCCGATGTTGCCGCCGTAGACGTGGATGCTGACCGAGCCCTGGTCGGTGAGCGCGTTGGTCACCTGGTGGATGTCGCCCTCGGCCGGCAGCAGCAGCTCGACATCGCCCGGCTTCAACTCGTTGAGAAATCCGGGCTTCAGAGCGCCGGTCTCGGGATCGGGCGCGAAATGCAGCGACGTCTCCGAGCCGCGCAGCATGCCGACCATGCCCCACATCTGATGATCGTGCACCGGCGTCACCGCGCCCGGAGCCCACACGAAGCTCACGATGCAGAAGCGTTCGAACGGATCGCACCATAGGAGGTTCTGGGCGTAGCCGTGCGCCGGCACCTTCGCTGCCTGCTCGGGCAGCCAGTCGTCGTGCGACACCAGCTCGCCCAGAAGCTTCTGGCCGACCTCGACGATCGCCGCCTCGTCCTTGTCCTGCCACGCACCGCCCACCAGGGAGGTCATGTCTCCGATGAAGCGGCGCAGGCGGTCGATGCTCATACTTCTACCTTCACTTCAGCGGCGGGCGTCCTGGCGGCGCAGGCCACCCGTCCATGCAAGGATGGCTCGATCGGCCGTCAACAAAACCGCGTCTTCGGCCAACGCCGTCGCGACGATAATACGATCGATTGGATCGCCGTGCATGCCCTCGAGTTCCACAGCCCCCATCGCAATCTGGGCGGACAGACCGACCTCGCGTGCTCCGAGCGACAGGATGCGATTGCGCCAGTCGCGAAGATTCGTCGGCCCGGCGATCCGACCGCGCTTCATGCTCCAACCCAGCTCGAACACGGCAATCGTCGGGATGGCGAGTTCACCCGCGGCGAGTGCGGCGTCGCAGCTTTGCCTTGCCGCCCTTCCGAGGTCGGGCAGGTCTTCGGTCATCCACAGGACCGTGTGCGTATCGAGCAGGAGGATCATCGAACTGTCCGCGGATGTTTCGTACTTCGCGCTCTTCGTCCCAATCTTCGACGATGGGACCGACGATATCGCCCAGGATCTTGAAGGTGCCCTTGGTGGCGCCGATCAGGGTCTTGGGTTTCTCGCGCACAGCCACGATCTGCACCTTCGCCTTGCCGCGCTTGGTGATGGTGATGGGCTCGCCGCTTTCGGCGACCTCGTCGATCAGGGCGAGGCAGCGGGCCTTGAAGGCAGCTGCATTGATCTTGCGGTCCATGGGCCGATCCCTATGTGACCATATGATATGGTCACATAGGCGATGGGGTCAACTTACCGCCGGTTGTCCTGCGCCGCGTAGCGCGGCCATTCGTGCGCCGCAATCTGGTCGAGCGACGGCGTCGGCTGGCCGAGCCTGATCTGGTAGACCCAGTAGTTGGCGAGCACGCGCTGCACGAAGTCGCGGGTCTCGTGCAGCGGGATCGAGGCGATGTAGAGCAGCGGGTCCTGGCTCGCGTTCAGCGAGTTGTCCCAGCGGATGACGTTGCCCGGCCCGCCGTTGTAGCCCGCCGCCGTGCGCACCAGGTTGTTGTCGACCTCGCCCAGCAGCGAGACGATGTAGGCCTGTCCCAGTGCGATGCTGGTCGAGGGATCGTAGGGATTGGCGCCGGCCGTCTCCGGCGCATAGCGGTTCGACACCAGGCGCGCGGTGCCCGGCATGAGCTGCATCAGACCCATGGCGCCCACTGTCGAGCGCGCCTTGGGATTGAACGCCGATTCCTGGCGCATGAAGCCCCAGACCAGGGCGCGATCGACCGAGTAGCCGCCGGTCGGCTGCCAGGGCGGCATCGGGTACATGGCGCCGTCGTAGCCCTTGATGTTGTGCCGCTGGTCCCAGTTGGCGTTGCCGACGCGCACTGACAGGCTGAGCAGACTGGCCTTCTGCGCCACCGCCAGAACAGTCTCGATATATTGCGGATCGGCGTCGATCGAGGCGGCGAACAGCTCGCGCTCGGCCGCGGTCTGGGCGCCGAGCTGCAGCAGGGCGAGCGCACGGCGGCCGGCGCGGTCGTTCTTCAGGGTGTCGGCGCGGCGGCGATCGAGCGCCGGCACGTTCCAGTCGGGCTCGATGCGCATGCCGAGCGCCTTCTGGGCGATCAGGCCATGGAAAGTGCGGCCGTAGAGCGCCGCGCGCTTGAGGAAGGGCGCGAACTTCTGCGGGTTGCCGGCCAGAAGGTTGGCGCGCGCTGCCCAGAACGAACCTTGCGACAGCGTCCAGGACGAGGCCTGGTCGGGAGCGGCATCGGCCACCGCCTCGAAGCGGCGCGCGGCCTCGGCATAGTTGCCGCCCTTGAACGCCGCGAGCCCGGCCGTCCAGTTGGCATCGGGCGGCATCGAGACTTCGATCGGCACCTGCACGCCGCGCTGCGAATCGGCCTCGAGCGCCTTGGTGCGCATGCGGCCGCGCCACATCTCGACTTCCTGCGGGCCGAGCACGTCGACGGTCGATTTGCGGTCGAGCAGGGCGAAGGCGGCGTTGAAGCCGCCGTCGTCGGCCATGTTCTGCAGCTTGGCGCGCAGGTCGGCGGCTTGCGCGGCATCGGCGCCTCTCACCGTGCGGGCGGCCGCGAAGGTCGGCGAACCCTGGGTCGTGCCGACGAAACTCGCCGGCGTGATCTCGCCCGAGCCCGGCGTGCGGCGCGCCACGGCGAGCTTGTAGATCGCCGGCGCATCGGGATGGTCGTTGTAGTCCTGCAGCCACTGGGCGAGCTCGGGGAACTTCGCCTGGTAGCTCGGGCTCAGCAGGCGCTGGGCGCTGACGTAACCCAGCAGGGTCTTGTCCTTGACCTGGGCGATGTCGGCGTCGGCCTGCGCGAACTGGCCCGATGCCTGGGCCTGGAAGATGCGGCGGTAGCGGTCGCGCTCGTCGGTCTCGAGCACCGTCGGCAGGTCGGCGACGATGGCCATCTCATCGAGCTCGATGACCGGCGGCGGCGGCACGAACACCGGGCGGCGCGGGACGATGGTGGGATGCGCAGCGGGCGGCTTTGCGGCGGCGGCCGGCTTGGCAGCGGCTGACTTTTGGGGTGCCGGATTGACGAATGTCGGCTTGGCAGCCGGACTTGCAGCGGCCGGGCTGGCGGCCGGATTGTTCGTGGCCGCGGTCTTGGGTGGCTTGGTCTGGGTCTGGGCCAGAGCCTGTGCCGCCAGCATCGTCGCTGCTCCAAGCAGGACGACCGGGACGATATGTTTCATAGCGATACCGTATCGGCTTGCGTGGCTTCCGTTCAAGCGGAACCGCATAGCGGTTCCGCTTGAACGGAAACGCGTGGGTCCCGGCATCTCGTCCAAAGGGCACAATCCGTCCGGCTGGAATCAGCCGGACGGATTGTGCTGTAGCCATGGGGCGACAAGCGCCGGATGGCTATACTGCCCGCCAAACCGGAGGACCAAATGACCCCGCATCAGGAACGCGCCGCCGCCGTGCGGCGGCTGATCGACGAGAGCCGCGCTATCGAGAAGACGGGTGTGACTCGCGCCAACCTCGAGAAGATCGGCGGCCTGCTGGCCTCGCTCGCCGGCCGCGCCGAGCTCTTCCCGCAGGAAGAATTTCCGTTGGGCGCCGACGGCGGCATCTATCGCCTGGCCGAGGATCCCGACCATCGTTTCGCGCTCTATGCCTCGGCCGGAGGCGCCGGCAAGAAGGTGCCGCCGCACAATCACACGACCTGGGCGATCATCGCCGGCGTCCATGGCGCCGAGCGCAATGTCGTCTACGACCGGCTCGACAACGGCGCGCGCGAGGATCTCGTGCAGCTGCGCGAGGCGCCGGCCAGGGAGAAGACGCTGCGCCGCGGCGATGTCATCTGCTACCTGCCCGAGGACTTCCATCATATCGAGACGCCCACCGCCTCTGGGGCCGGGTCGGGCGACGCGCTGCATCTGCATTTCTATGGGCTCAGCCTGGAGCACCTGCCCGACCGCGTGTCGGTCGACATGGCGACCGGCAATGCCAAGCGCTTCATGGCCAAGGCGAAGATCCTGACGCCCCTGCTCGAGGTGAAGCAGGTCAAGGCGATGCTGAAATCGGGCGAGATCTTCGGCTTCTTCGACGTGCGCGAGGAAGGCGAGTTCTCGATCCAGGGCCATCCGCTGTTCGCCACGCCGCTGCCGCTGTCGAAGCTGGAGCCGCGGGCATTCGCCCTGCTGCCCGATCCGCACACCCGCATCGTGCTGATGGACAGTGGCGATGAGGCCCAGGACCCGCAATGGGCCGGCCGCGCCAACCGGGCGGCGGCAAAGCTGTCGCAGCTCGGCTACGCCAATGTCGCCGTCATGAAGGGGGGCCTGAAAGCCTGGCGGGACGCGGGCTGCGAGGTCTTCACCGGGGTCAATGTGCCCTCCAAGGCGTTCGGCGAGGTGGTCGAGCATGAGAACGACACGCCGCGCATCGACGCCGCCGACCTGCAGAAGCTTGTCGACGCCAAGACCGACCTGGTGATCCTGGATTCGCGGCCGATGCCGGAGTTCAACAACATGTCGATCCCGGGCGGCATCGACTGCCCCGGCGCCGAGCTGGTCTATCGCGTGAAGGATTTCGCGCCCGATCCAAAGACGCTGGTCGTCGTGAACTGCGCCGGGCGCACGCGCTCGATCATCGGCGCGCAGTCGCTGATCAATGCCGGCCTGCCCAACAAGGTGATCGCGCTCAAGAACGGCACCATGGGCTGGCACCTCGCCGGCCTGAAGGTGGCGCGCGGCGAGACCAGGAGCTTTGGGCCGCAGGGAGCGGAAGCCGCGAAGTTCGCCCAGGCTGCCGCGGCGAACATCGCCAAGAAGATGAAGATCAAGAAGATCGACAAGGCCGGGCTCGACAAGCTTTTGGCCAAGGGCGGCCCGCTTCATCTCCTCGATGTCCGCGATCCCGCCGAATACGCGCAGGGCCATCTGAAGGGCTTCCGCCATGCCGCGGGCGGCCAGCTCGTGCAGGCGACCGATCAATATGTCGGCGCGCGCCACGCCACCATCGTGCTGCACGACAATGACGGCGTGCGCGCCACCATGACGGCGCACTGGCTGATGCAGATGAACTGGAGCGAGGTCTACATCCTCGACCACAAGCCCGCCGCCAGCGAGCTCACCACCGAGGCCGAGCCGCGCTTCCCCAAGGGCTTCACCCTGCCGACGCCGGCGACGGTCGCGCCGGCCGAGCTCAACAAGTCGCTGGAGCACGCACTGGTGATCGATCTCGACACCAGCCTGCGCTATCGCGACGGCCACGTGCCCGGCGCTTGGTTCGCCGTGCGCGCCGGCCTGGGCAAGACCATCCCCGAGATGCTCGCCAAGCAGAAAGCCGTCACACGCATCGTGCTGGTGTCGCCTGACGGCGAGATCGCGGCGCTTGCCGCGGCCGAAGCGGCGGATGCCGCGGGCGGCCTGCCGGTCGTGGTTCTGGCAGGCGGCATGAAGGCGTGGCGCGATGCCAAGCTCGCGGTCGAGACGGGACACGTGCGGATGGCCGATCCACCGACCGACGTGTGGTATCGCCCTTATGACTTCAAAGATAATGTCGAGGCCGCCATGCGGCAGTACCTCGAATGGGAGGTCGATCTCGTCCCGCAGGTGGTGCGCGACGGCGATGCGAGCTTCAACGTGCTGAAGGCCTAGTCATTCTCTTCCGGACCGCGCGCGTCCCCGCGCGCCTCATGATCATGAGCGCGCGGGACGCGCGCGGTCCGGAAGATAAGAGGTTGATTTTAATGGCAAATCCTCCGCAAGGCGATCCTCAGGCGCCCGATCCCGACGGCACCCGACGGGGCGTCGAGGAGATGGATGCGAAGCTCCGGGCAGCGCGCGTTGCCAACCCCAAACCAAGTCAAAACGAGCCCCCAAGCAACGTAATGTCGCACCGCCAGACAGGCGTTGCGTATCGAGTGTTGGTGGATATGATCGCGGGCCTTTTGGTCGGGGGGTTCCTCGGCTATTGGCTCGACCGCTGGTTGGGTTGGACGCCCTGGTCGTTGGTGACGGGCCTGGTTCTGGGTTTCGTCGCGGGCGTCAACAATGCCTGGCGCGCCATTCGGGCCTACTCGAGGGACGCCGAGGCAGGGGGGAGCGACGAAGAGCGCCGCCTGCCCTGAAGCGGTTGGGCGTAAGATAGACGCGTTGGGGACGAGGTAAGCCAAATGCACAGCCCGATGGAGCAGTTCGAGATCAAGCGGCTGCTCCACCTGAAAATCTTTGGCATCGACGCCTCTTTCACGAACTCATCGACGTGGATGATTATCGCCGTGATCCTGGCGACGGCGGTGTTCGTGTGGGGCATGCGCCAGCGCGCCCTGGTGCCGGGCCGCCTGCAGTCGGTCGCCGAGATCGGCTACGAGTTCATCGCCGGCATGGTGCGCGACAACGTGGGCGACGGCGGCAAGAAGTACTTCCCGTTCATCCTGACGCTCTTCATCTTCATCCTGTTCTGCAACGTGCTGGGCATGGTGCCCTACTCGTTCACGCCGACCAGCCACATCGTCGTCACCTTCGCCATGGCGGCCTTCGTGTTCGTCGGCGTCACCATCATCGGCTTCGCCCGGCACGGCCTGCATTTCCTCTCGTTGTTCGTGCCGAAGGGCGTGCCGTTCGTGCTCCTGCTGCTGCTGGTGCCGATCGAGATCATCTCCTACTTCATCCGCCCGTTCAGCCTCTCCATCCGGCTGTTCGCCAACATGCTGGCGGGCCACACCATGCTGAAGGTGTTCGGCGGCTTCGTGGTCATGCTGGGCATCATCGGCGGCTGGGCGCCGCTTGCCTTCATCGTCGTGTTCACCGGCCTGGAACTCTTGATCGCGTTCCTGCAGGCCTACGTGTTCGCGATCCTGACCTGCCTTTACCTGAACGACGCAGTTCATCTTCATCACTGATCCATACGACTGAAAGGAAATCGAAATGGACGCTTCTGCAGCCAAGCTCATCGGTGCCGGTCTGGCCACCATCGCCCTCGCCGGCGTCGGCGTCGGCATCGGCAACATCTTCGGCAGCTTCGTGGCGGGCGCGCTGCGCAACCCCGAGGCCGCTCCCCGCGTGTTCGGCAACGTGCTCCTGGGCTTCGCGCTCACGGAAGCCGTGGCGCTGTTCGCTCTGGTCATCGCCTTCATGATCCTGTTCGTGTTCTAAGCACGACGATGCTGAAGTCGATCTACGGTGCGCTCGCCGGCCTCGCCGTGTTGGTGGCGAGCGGCACGGCAATGGCGAAGGAAGGGTCGGGCGGCATGCCGCAGCTCGACTATCACAGCTTCGCACCGCAGCTCGTCTGGCTCGCGATCGCGTTCCTGGCGCTCTATCTCGTGATGTCGAGGCTCGCGGTCCCCGCGATCTCCGACACCATCGACAAGCGCCAGGGCAAGATCCAGGGCGATCTCGACGCCGCGGAGAAGGCCAACGAGGACACGCGTAGCCTGGTCGCGGCGTACGAGAAGCGGCTGGCCGACACCCGCGAGGAAGCGCGCAAGCTGATGCGTGAGCGCGGCGAGGCCGACAGTGCCGCGGCGGCGGCGCGGCTGCAGGCGCTGCACGACAAGCTCGCGGCGCAGATCGGCGAAGCCGAGAAGCGCATCGCCGCCCAGCGTGACGACGTCATGCGCGGGCTCGAGCACATGGCCGAGGATATCGGCCAGGACGTCTACACCAAGCTCGCCGGCCAGCCGGCCGACCGGGCGGCGCTCACCGCCAAGATCGCGGCGGCAAAAGGAGGCAGCCGATGATCGGCACGGCATGGGCGGCTGACGCCGCCGGCGGCCATGGCGGCGTGTTCTCCGATCCGGCGTTCTGGGTCGCGGTCGCGTTCTTCCTGTTCTTCGCCCTGGCGGGCAAGGCCCTGTGGGGCCGCATCTCCGCCATGCTCGACAAGCGTTCGGCCGACATCGCCAAGGCGCTGGCCGATGCCGCGCGCCTGCGCGAGGAGGCGATGAAGGCCAAGCAGGACGCCGAGCGCACGCTGGGCCAGGCTGCCGCCGAGGGTGCCGCCATCATCCAGCAGGCGCGCGAGGAAGCCGAGCGCATGCAGGCCCGTGCCGCCCAGAACCTGGAGACGGCCGTGGCGCTGCGCGAGCAGCAGGCGCTGGACCGCATCGCCCAGTCGGAAGCGGCCGCCACCAAGGAAGTGCGCGACACCGCCGTCGACGTGGCGCTTTCGGCCACGCGCGCGTTGCTGCGCGAACAGGTCGGCTCGGGCCGCAGCGCGGCCCTGGTCGACGAGGCGATTGCGGAATTGCCGCGCCGTCTGCATTGAGGATTGCCCGCACATAAAAATCGCGGGCTACCTGGCAGCCCCCGTCGAAAGGCGGGGGCTTTTTCTTTTCCGTCATCCCGACCGGAGCCTCGCGAAGCGAGGCGGAGTGGAGGGACCTGTCTTGCTGCCGCATCGACAAAAGAGGTCCCTCGACTGCGGCGCCCTGCGGGCGCCTCCGCTCGGGATGACGGGAGGAAGAATGACAAGACGCGGTAACGCCCATCAATTAGGGTCGTCAGAGTCCCTGGGGGAGAAGTTCAATGGTTCGTGCATCTCGTGGTCTCGGCGCGGCGCTGGCTACTGCGGTCCTGACGCTCGGCTTTTCGGCCGCGGCCCAAACGGACAATTTCATGAGCGAATGCCAGCAGGGATCGTCCGCAGCGGATCCCGTGAAGGCCTGCACCTGCATGTCCGGCAAGGTGACCGGCGCCGTCCGTGCGGACGCGATCGCGGCCATGCACAGCATGAACACGACCAAGGGTGCGAATGGCGGGCCGCCCGATCCGAAGGCGTTGCCCGCCACCCAGCAGAAGGGCCTCGAGGCCGTGATCGCTGCGCATGGGCAGTGCCAGTAGAGAAAGTGGATGTTAGCGTCGGCGGATGGACAGCACCGCCGACGCTCCCCTCTCCGCCGCTGAAACCCGCAATCTCGGCGATATCGCCGGGACGATGATTCCTGCCGACGCCGCGCTCGGCGTGCCGGGCGCCGACGATCCTGTCATTCTCGACGACATCGTGAAGTCGCTGGGCCGCGATTTGCCGCTGGTCCGCGCGGCGTTGGCAGCGATCGACTTCACCGGCCTCGACCGCGATCGCCGCGAAGCCGTGATCAACGACTACTACGCCAGCGGCGCCGCCGCAGCCCGGGCGCTCGGGCGGGTGATCCTGGGCGCCTACTACCGTGACGACCGCGTGCTGCTGGCGCTGAGGCAGGAAGCCCGCGCGCCCTTCCCCAAGGGCTACACGCTGGAACAGGGCGACTGGTCCCTGCTCGACGCCGTGCGCGATCGCCCGCCGTTGTGGCGCGACGATCGCAAGGAGCTGGCGAAATGAGCGGCAACGAGCGCGTCGATGTCCTGATCATCGGCTCAGGTGCCTCGGGTGCTGCCGTGGCCTGGAGCCTCGCCGAGACCAGGATGCGCATCCTCTGCCTCGAGCAGGGCGACTGGATGAAGTCGACCGACTTCCCCACCAACGGCCGCGACTGGGAGGCGCGGCGCTACAGCGATTTCGACATCTTCCCGAACCGCCGCGGCCGCGACACCGACTATCCGGTGAACGACGACAACTCGCCGATGAAGGTCGCCAACTTCAACGGTGTCGGTGGCGGCACTGTCATCTACACGGCGCACTGGCCGCGCATGCACCCGTCGGACTTCAAGGTGAAGTCGCTCGACGGCGTGGCCGACGACTGGCCGATCGACTACTGGGCGCTGGAGCGCTTCTACGACGAGAACGACCGCATGATGGGCGTCTCGGGCCTGGCGGGCGACCCCGGCGTGCCGCCGCACCATCCGCCGATGCCGCCGATCCCGCTCGGCAAGACCGGCACGCACTACGCCAAGGCGATGAACAAGCTCGGCTGGCACTGGTGGCCCTCCGACACCACCATCGCCACGACGCCTTACGAAGGCCGCGCACAGTGCATCAATCTCGGCCACTGCACGCCGGGCTGCGCCCAGGGCGCCAAGGCCAGCACCGACATCACCTACTGGCCGCTGGCGCTTCGTGCCGGCGTGGAGCTGCGCACGCGCTGCCGGGTGCGCGAGATCACGACCAACGAGCATGGCATGGCAGCCGGCGCGATCTACTACGACGCCGACGGCCGCGAGCACTTCCAGGCGGCCGAGGTCGTGATCGTAGCCTGCAACGGCGTCGGCACGCCGCGCCTGCTGTTGAACTCGGCCTCGGCCAGATTTCCCAACGGGCTCGCCAATTCCTCGGGCCTGGTCGGCAGGAACCTGATGCTACATCCGTGGCCAATGATATCGGGCTACGTCGAGGAGACGCTGGATGGCGGGCGAGCGCCCATCACCAACCTGTGGAGCAAGCAGTTCTACGAAACGGACGCTTCGCGCGGCTTCGTGCGCGGCTACACACTGCAATTCAACCGCGGCATGGGCCCGGCGAACCAGGCGATGACCAGCGCCTCGGCCGGCCAGCTGCCATGGGGACGCGACCATCATCGCGTCTACCGCGAGATGTTCGAGCATCGGGTAGGAATCGGCGTCGCCTGCGACGACCTGCCGGAGGAGAGCAATCGCGTCACGCTCGATCCGGTGCTGAAGGACAGCAACGGCATCCCCGCCCCCAGGATCGACTACGCGATCAGCGAGAACACGCGGCAAATGATGGAGCACGGCATCGCCCGCGCCGAGGAGATCCTGATCGCCGCCGGCGCCAAGCGGCTCTACTGCTCGCGCACCGCGCTCAACAGCCCCGGCCATCTTCTAGGCACGGCGCGCATGGGCACCGACCCAGAGCGCTCGGTGGTGAACGAATGGGGCCGCTGCCACGACGTCAAGAACCTGTTCATCGTCGACGGCAGCGTCTTCGTGACCGGCGGCGGCGTGAACCCGACCTCGACCATCCAGGCCGTGGCGCTCTACATCGCCGACCAGATGAAGCAGCGGCTGGCGAATTTGTTCGACTGACGCCTCATGTCCTCCCCCGTCTTCGGGGGAGGATACAGGAGAGGGAAAGCCACACAGGCGATCCCTCCGGTTTCAGATCTGAAATCAGCGGCACTCCGACTGAGGCTTGCCCCCTCCTCTATCCTCCCCCGTATGACGGGGGGGAGGAGGTCATGAGGCGGCGTGCTTGTACACCGTCGGGATTTTCGCCAGGTCCTGCAGCAGGTCAGGTGGCATGTCCGAAGGCTTGGCCGAGTTGGCACTGGCGCCGATCGAGTCCACGAGCCCGCCGAAACGTTGCTCGATCGCCTTGGCGATCTGATCGTGACGGCCGACGGCGGCGAACAGGTGGACGACGTCGTCGGACACCTCTTTCGCCATCTGGTCCCACTGGCCGGCGCGGGTCATGGCGTTGAGCTTGCGGCCGAGGTCGCCCAGCCCATGCACCTCGAACACCGGCCAGTAGGCCGGCGTCGAGCCATAGAAGGCCACGCGATAGCGCACCCAGTCGAACAGCTTGGCCACCGCCTCGTCGTCCTTGCCGGTGACCACGAAGCCGCCGCCAGAAATCTCGAAGCTCTCGCGGCTGCGACTGCGCGTGGCCAACCCGGTAGTGAGGATCGGCATGATGTTCTCAGCCAGGTACTTCCGGGTGCAGAACGAGTGGAGCTTTACGTCGTCCGATTCCTCGGCGGCGACCTTCAGCATGATGGGACCGACGGCGGCAACGCCGAGCCGCGGCAGCGGACCGTCATAGGGCTCGGGCACGAAGTTGGGCGTCATCAGGGTGAAGCGATAGTGCTTGCCCTCGTAGTTGAGCTTGCCGTCGCCTTTCCATGCCGCCCAGATCGCCCGTACCGCCTGCACGTACTCGCGGATGCGCGGCGCCGGCGGCGACCACGGCACGGAGAAGCGCCGCTCGTTGTGGGCGCGCACCTGGCTGCCGATACCCAAGGTCACCCGCGAGCCGCCGAAGCTCGAGGCGAGGTCCCAGCCGACATTGGCCACGGCCATGGGCGAGCGGGCGAAGGCGATGGCGACGCCGGTGTGCAGCTCAATCTCCTTGGTGGCAGCGCCGGCGACGGCCAGCGACAGGAACGGCTCGTGCCGGTTCTCCTGGGTGCTGACGCCGGTGTAGCCCGTCGCCTCGATCGCCTGGGCAGCCTGGCCGACCGTGGCCAGGTTCTCCTGCGGCAACGTCGTGAAGACTCTCATGTGAATGCGCCTCATCAACGATCGCCCATGGTGACCCAAGAGCGGTATGAAGATCCTGAATGTCTTGATCTTTATCTTGTCTACACTATATTGTGTAGGCGTAAATACAATGGTACGGCCATGCCTCTGAACATCCGCAGTGAGGACGTCAACCAACTTGCAGAAACGTTGGCGACGCGCATGCGCGTTACAAAGACGGAAGCCGTCAAGCTCGCCTTGGAAAATGAGCTGCACCGACAGGATCAACGGGTTCCGCTCAGAGAACGCCTCCGGCCGATCCAGGAGCGGATAAGGAAACGGCCAGCCACCGGCCTCGAAGCCGACAAGAACTTCTATGACGACTTGAGCGACGCCGACTGATGTTCGTCGACGCCTCTGCCATCGTTGCCGTGCTGAACGGCGAGACGGAAGCCACGGCGTTTGCCGACGCCCTGGAGCGGAGCGATGTGCGCGTGACCTCGCCGATCGCGATCTTCGAGGCAACGCTCGGCATTTGTCGGGTGCGGCATGCAACTGTCGAGCAGGCGGCGGCCGATGTCGCCGAATTCCTAAAGATCGCGGGCATTCTGTGCGCGCCCATAACGGAACACGAGACGAGGACGGCGCTTGTCGCTTTCGATCGTTACGGCAAGGGACGCGGCCATCCGGCTCGCCTCAATCTTGGCGATTGCTTCGCCTATGCCGTGGCACGCAATCGCAACCTGCCGCTGCTGTTCAAAGGCGACGACTTCAGCAAGACCGATATCGAGCCCGCCCTCTGAAGGGCCGTAGACGAGTCAGTCGGCCGCCTGCTTCATCGGATCGCCTTCCGGCGGATTGTTCGACGGCCGCCAGCGTAGCACGGGCTTGCGCGCGGCAAGCGTCTCGTCGAGGCGCCGCCGCGGGGCGAAACGCGGGGCTGCCTTGAAATCCTCGGCCGCCGTTCCGCTCTTCGCACGCTCGGCCAGCGAGCGCAGGGCCGCGATGAAGACGTCGAGGTCTTCCTTGGCCTGGCTCTCGGTCGGCTCGATCAGCATGGCGCCATGCACCACCAGCGGGAAGTACATGGTCATCGGGTGGTAGCCCTCGTCGATCATCGCCTTGGCGAAATCGAGGGTGCTTACCCCGGTGTCCTTGAGGAAGCTGTCGTCGAACAGCGCCTCGTGCATGCACGGACCTTCGAAGGCCGGAGTCATGATGTCCTTGAGCGCGGCCATCACGTAGTTGGCCGAGAGCACGGCATCCTCGGCCACCTGCTTCAGGCCGTCGGCACCGTGGCTCATGATGTAGCTGAGCGCGCGGGTGAACATGCCCATCTGGCCGTGGAAGGCTTTTAGCCGTCCCAGCGGCTTACCATCGACGGCAGCACCGTCCTCGGCGACGCGCCACTTGTCGCCGTCCTTCACGATCCACGGATAGGGAGCGTAGGGCGCCAGCGCCGCCGACAGCACCACCGGACCCGCGCCCGGCCCGCCGCCGCCATGCGGCGTCGAGAAGGTTTTATGCAGGTTGATGTGCATGCAGTCGACGCCGAGATCGCCCGGCCGCACGCGGCCGACGATGGCGTTGAAATTGGCGCCGTCGCAGTAGAAGAAGGCGCCCGCTTCGTGCACCGCCCGCGAGATTTCTACGATCTCGGTCTCGAACAGGCCGCAGGTATTGGGGTTGGTCAGCATGATCGCCGCAACGTCAGGCCCCAGCGCCGCCTTGAGGGCTGAAAGATCGACGCGGCCGCGCTCGTTGGCCGGGATCGGCTTGACGGTGAAGCCCAGCGCCGCCGCCGTCGCCGGGTTGGTGCCGTGCGCCGATTCCGGCGCCAGCACGACCTTGCGCTTGGCCCGCTCGCCGCGTGCCTCCAGCGCGGCGGCGATCGCCATCATGCCGCACATCTCGCCATGCGCGCCGGCGGCCGGCGACATCGCCACGGCCGGCATGCCGGTCAGCGTCTTCAGCCAGTGCGCCAGGCCGTCGATCAGCTCGAGCGCACCCTGCACGGTCGAGACCGGCTGCAGGGGATGCAGGTCGCCGATGCCTGGCAGGCGCGCGACCTTCTCGTTGATGCGCGGGTTGTGCTTCATGGTGCACGAGCCCAGCGGGTAGACGCCCATGTCGATGGCGTAGTTCTTCTGGCTGAGCCGCGTGTAGTGCTGCACCACCTGCGGCTCCGACAGGCCCGGCAGGCCGATCTCGCCGGCGCGCTTCAGGCCGTTCAGGCGGTCCTTCACCTTCGGCGGCTCGGGCAGATCGACGCCGCAGCGGCCGGGCTGGCCCATCTCGAAGATCAGCGGCTCCTCGATCTGCAGCGCGCGGTTGCCGGTGAAGGTGGCAGGCGCCGCAGCATCGGCGGAGATGCCGCCACTACGACCTTGCGAACGGTCGAGCGACTGGACCATCACAGCACCTCCTTCAGCCCGGCGATCAGCGGGCCCATGCCCGCCTGGGTCGCGGTCTCTGTCGCAGCCAGCAGCAGGAGGTTGTCGACAGCAGGATCGTTCGGGATCAGGCGCGACACCGGAACGCCCGCCAGGATGCGGTGGCCGGCCAGCGCCTCGACCACCGGCGCCGCCGGCTTGGGCAGGCGCACGGTGAATTCGTTGAAGAAGCTGTCGTTCAGCAGCTTTACGCCCGGCAGCGCGGCCACGCGGTCGGCAAGTTCGCTCGCCTTGGCGTGGTTGAGCTCGGCCAGGCGACGGAAGCCCGCCTCGCCCAGCAAGGTCATGTGCACCGTGAAGGCGAGCGCACAGAGGCCTGCGTTGGTGCAGATGTTGGAGGTCGCCTTCTCGCGGCGGATATGCTGCTCGCGCGTGCTCAAGGTCAGCACGAAGCCGCGCTTGCCGTCGGCGTCGACGGTCTCGCCGACCAGGCGGCCCGGCATCTGGCGCACGTACTTGTCGCGGGTGGCGAACAGGCCGACATAGGGCCCGCCAAAGCCCAGCCCATTGCCGATCGACTGGCCCTCGCAGACCACGATGTCGGCGCCCATCTCGCCCGGCGGCTTTATAAGGCCGAGCGACACGACCTCGGTCACGACCACGATCAGCAGCGCACCGGCGGCATGGCAGGCGGCCGCGAGCTTGGTGAAATCGCGGACATGGCCGAAGAAGCTCGGGTTCTGCACGACGACGCAGGAGGTCTCCTTGTCGACCTTGGCGATCAGGTCTTCCAGGCCTTCGGGATCGGCCTTGCCGGCAACGGCGCTATAGCCCTGCCAGTGCGCCGTGGTCTCGATGATGTTGCGATAGTGCGGATGGAGTCCGCCCGAGATCAGCGCCTTGGTGCGCCGGGTGATGCGGTTGGCCATCAGCACGGCCTCGGAGGCACCGGTCGAGCCGTCGTACATCGAGGCGTTGGCCACCTCCATGCCGGTCAGCAGGCTGACCTGGGTCTGGAATTCGAACAGGTACTGCAGCGTGCCTTGCGTGATCTCGGGCTGGTAGGGCGTGTACGACGTCAAGAACTCGCCGCGCTGGATCATGTAGTCGACGGTCGAGGGCACGTGATGGCGGTAGGCGCCGGCGCCGATGAAGAACGGCGCGGTGGACGGCGAGACGTTCTTGGCGGCGAAGTTCTGGAAGGCGCGCTCGACCTCGAGCTCGCCGAGATGATCGGGCAGGCCTGAAACCTTGCCGGGCAGCCGCGCCGAGGCCGGTACATCCTTGAACAGCTCGTCGACCGACTTGGCGCCGATCACGCTCAGCATGTCGCGGCGGTCGGTCGGCGTGAGGGGGAGATAGCGCATGGTGTTCAGCCAAGGCTTTTCACGAAGTCGTTGTAGGCCGCCTCGTCCATCAGGCCCGAGAGCTCGCCCTTGTCTGAAAGCTTGATCTTGAAGAACCAGCCCTTGCCCATGGGCTCGGCGTTGACGTCGCCCGGTGAATCGGCGAGCCCAGCGTTGGCCTCGACGACTTCACCCGAGACCGGTGCGTAGATGTCGGACGCAGCCTTCACCGATTCGACCACGGCGCAGGCCTCGCCCTTGGCGACCTTGCGGCCGGCCTGCGGCACGTCGACGAACACCACGTCACCCAGCTGCTCCTGCGCATACTGCGTGATGCCGATCGTGCCGATCTCGCCTTCGACGCGGATCCATTCATGTTCTTTGCTGTATCTGATCATTGGGGACTCCTATCCGCGGTAGTAGGCATTCTTGACGAAGGGCATGGGCACGATCTCGGCCGGCACGGGCTTGCCGCGCACCAGAAGGTCGACCTTGGTGCCGTTGGCTGCTCGGGCGCGCTCGACGTAGCCCATGGCGATGGCGCGCCCGAGCGTGGGCGCAAAGCCGCCTGACGTGACCTTGCCGACGGTCTTCGCCCCAATGGCGATCTCCGCGCCCTCGCGGGCGATCGCCTTGCCCTCGGGCAGCAGCCCGACGCGCTTGCGCGGCGCGCCCTCGGCGATCTGCTTCTGGATGACGTTGGCACCGGGAAAGCCACCCTGCGTGCGGCGCTCCTTGCCGATGCTCCACAACAGGCCCGCTTCGATCGGCGTCGTGGTGGTGTCGATGTCGTGGCCGTAGAGGCAGAGGCCCGCTTCGAGGCGCAGCGAATCGCGTGCACCGAGGCCGATCGGCTTGACCTCCGGCTGGGCCAAAAGCTTGCGGGCGATGGCGTCAGTAGCGTCGGCCGGCGTGGAGATCTCGAAGCCGTCGCCGCCGGTGTAGCCCGAGCGCGTGATATAGCAGCGCGCGCCGTCGATGACGAAGAAGGCGCCGGTCATGAACTTCATCGAGGCGACCTGAGGCGCCAGCCGCGCCAGCACCTGCGAGGCCTGCGGTCCCTGCAGCGCGAGCAATCCGCGGGAAAACATCGGTTCGATCTCGCAGGTCGCGGCGAGATGCTTCTGCACATGGGCGAGATCGGCGTCCTTGCAGGCGGCGTTGAACACCATCAGCAGGTGGTCGCCCGTGCTGGTGATCATCAAATCGTCGAGGATGCCGCCGGCATCGTTGGTGAGTTGGGTGTAGCGCTGCTGGCCGGGAGCCAAGCCGGTGATGTCGCCGGGCACCAGCGCTTCGATCGCCTTGGCCGCGTTCTGTCCGGGCCTGGCCGTCAGGCGCACCTGCCCCATGTGCGAGACGTCGAACAGGCCGGCCGCCGTTCGCGTCTGGGCGTGTTCGGCCAGGATGCCGGTCGGGTACTGCACCGGCATCTCGTAGCCCGCGAAGGGCACGAGGCGCGCGCCGAGCTCGCGATGCAGGTCGTAGAGTGGCGTGCGTTTGAGGGTATCGCCCAAGAAGGTCTCCAGAGTCGCGTGGTCCGACGCAAGGACTGCGCCGCCTGCGACCCCCTCTGTCCGGAGACCTGAAAGATTCGCCGTTGCCGGCTTACTTCGTCGGTGGGCACGCCCTCGTTCGAAGGCACGCCACTTTCCAGAGACCCATCCTCCTGCGGTCCTTTTGCCTGAGAGTTTCCGGGGCCGGTTGCTCCTTCGGCGCCGCTGTCGAGCAGCGGTCTCTCCCACAGGGATCGTCTGGGTGGCGCGACCTTAGGAG
>JAKFVH010000159.1 GCA_021732285.1 Reyranella sp.
GGTTCGGCGGAGGGCCAAGATGCCACTTCCCGATCAGTGCAGTGGCATAGCCGGCAGCCTTGAGAAGGGAAGGCAGCGTTGGATGGGAAGGGGGCAGCCCCAGTATCTTGTCGCCAATCACAGAGGGTAGTGGCTCCTCCGCACCGCCCCGAAGTCGGTATTGCCAGCGGCCGGTGGCCAAAGCGAAGCGAGTGGGCGAGCAGACGGCCGAGTTGGCGTAACCGCGCGAAAAAGTCATGCCTTGCAGGGACAGCTTGTCCAGGCGCGGCGAGACGTCTGCAGGCTGACCCCGATCGTCTCGCGCCCCGGTACAGCCGAGATCCGCGTAGCCGAGATCATCGGCAAGGATGAAGATGAAGTTGGGTCGAGTGCGAGCCGGCATCCGCGGGCCCTCAGTCCATGGCCACGAAGCCGGTGGATTGCACAATACCGGCCCACCGCTTGCGTTCTTTGGCTATCCGGGCGGCAAAATCTGCAGGTCCTTCTCCGGAGACGTCGAATCCCCACTGACGAATCGCGGTCTTGAGCTCTTCCGTTTGCAACGCATCCTGAATCGCCGAATTCAATTTCTCTACGACGTTCCGGGGCGTCTTGGACGGGACATAGGTACCGAGCCCGACTTCGATCACGAGGTCGGGATAGCCCAACTCCCGAAATGTCGGCACGGCCGGCAGGATTGCCGTCCGCTCGCCACTTGAGACTGCCAATGCACGCGCCTTGCCGGCGTTCACCATTGCGAGCCCATCGGATACCGAGCCGAACATGACCGGAATCTGGCCGCCAACAAGTTCCTGAATCGCTGGAGCGCCGCCTTTGTAGTGCACCGGCTGCATGTCCAGACCTGCCGCCCGAGCCACCATGGCGCCCAGGAAATGAGGCGCGGCTCCTGCAGCCGGGGTACCGTAAATCAATCGCTTATCATCGGCCTTTGCCCAAGCGAGGTAGTCAGAGAGGTTCTTGATGTTGCCTGGCACCGCTGGCCCCGCGAACATCACCAGCGTCATGTTCGCCAGGCGCGTTACTGGCGTGAAGTCGCGCTCCGGGTCGTAGGTGAGCGACTTGTAGACGTGAGGATACAGAAACATGACCCCGTCAGGCGCCAACAGCATCGTCGTCCCATCTGCTGGCGCGGCCCGAACGTAGTCTGCTGCGATAATGGAAGCCGCGCCGACGCGGTTCTCCACGATCACTGTCGAGGTTATCGTTCCTCGCAATTTCTCTGCGAGGAGCCGTGCGAGTCCATCCGCCGCGCCTCCGGCGGAGAAACCCACGACGATGTGGCTGATCGTGCGTTGCGCGAACGCCATCGAGGGAGCGAACGCCAGCAAGGCAGCTGCGGCGAACAATCCGCGCCGATCGGGAGTCGATGCCAGGTCGGGCTGGTGGCTAGGCATCACTTCTCCCGATCATTCCATTGCCTCAAAACCGGTCGCCTTCACGATGGCTGCCCAGCGCTGGCGCTCCTGTTCCAGGCGGGCCCTGAATTCGCGCGGGCCCTCGCCGGATACGTCGAAGCCGTAGTTGCGGATCGCGTCCTGCAGATCCTTGGCCTTGAGCGCCTCGAGCGTCGCGGCATTCAGCTTGGCCACGACGTCGGCCGGCGTCTTCGCCGGCACATAGAGGCCGAGGCCGTCCTCGACGACCATATCGGCGTATCCGAGCTCGCGGAACGTCGGCACATCGCGCAAAAGCTGCGCGCGTTGCGCACCGGAGATGGCGAAGGCACGGACCTTGCCCGCCTCGACCATCGCCGCACCGTCGGCGATGGACCCGAAGTAGACCGGGACCTGGCCGGCAACGAGATCCTGTATACCTGGAGCGCCGCCCTTGTAGTGCGCCGGCGTCATGTCGAGGCCGGCGGCCTTGGCGAACATGGCTCCGGTAAAGTGCGGCGTGGCCCCCGCCGCGGGCGTGCCGTAGACGGCGTACTTGGGATTGGCTTTCACCCATGCGACGAAGTCGGCCAACGTCTTCACGTTCGCCGGAACGAGCGGACCGACGAACATCGCAAGCGACATGCCGATCACGCGGGTGACCGGCGCAAAGTCGCGAAACACATCGTAGCTCAACGACTTGTAGACGTGCGGGTAGAGGAACATCGTGGCGTCCGGCACAAAAACCATGACGCTGCCGTCGGCAGGCGCCGTGCGGACGAAATCGATCGCAATGCGGGCGCCCGCACCCACGCGGTTCTCGACGATCACGGAGGGGGCCGCGACGCCGCGCAGCTTGTCGCTGAGAATGCGCGCAAGCGCATCGGCAGCACCTCCGGGCGCGAAGCCGACGATGATCCGGGCGACCTGTGCCGGTGCTTGCGCGAAGGCCCGATGCGAGAAGGGCAGGAGAGCGGCGGCTCCGACCAGCTGTCGCCGCTGGACTCGACCTGGGGCGCGGCGCGAGCCCTTGGTGGCGCGCCGTGGTGATGCTTGTGAGAGCGACGGGCTGAATTTTGCCGAGCCTTGTGACGCCATTTGCGCTTCCTCCGGATTTCCTTGCGCGAATGCTCGCGGGTTTTTCGGACCTTGGCAAGAATATTGTAATACCGTAATACGGTCTGATCGAACTTGGACGAAGAGGGGGTCATTTGTCTCTCACCACGGCAGCGAAGCCGGTCCACCGCGATGTCCGCCGCGGACCGCAGTCCTTTCCCATCCATGGTTTTTGCGCGCCGGGCTTCGAGCCGGTGCGGGAGGCCTTCGAGGCCAACTTCGAGCTCGAGGATGAGATCGGCGCCTGCGCCAGCGTCATGGTCGACGGGCAGAGCGTCGTCGATCTGTGGGGCGGCTGGCGCGATGCCGCCGGCACCAAGCCGTGGGAGCGCGACACCATCGTCTGCATGATGTCGGTCGCCAAGGCCGTGTCGTCGACTTGCCTTCACATGCTGATCGGCCGTGGCCTGGTCGACCTCGACGCGCCCGTCGCACGCTATTGGCCGGAGTTCGCGGCCGCCGGCAAGGAAAAGCTGCTGGTGCGCCACGTCCTGGATCATCGTGCCGGGCTGCCCATTCTCACGGAGCGCCTGCATCCGCGGGCGATGTTCGATCACGCGCTGATGGTCGGAGCCCTGGCCCGGCAGGCGCCGCTGTGGGAGCCCGGAACCAAGGCGGGCTACCACCTTCATAACCAGGGATTCCTGATCGACGAGATCGTGCGGCGCGTAACCGGCCTCACTCTCCCGCAGTTCCTGCGGAAGGAAGTGACGGGGCCGCTCGGGCTCGACTATCAGTTCGGTCTCTCGTCCGCCGATCAGGAGCGCTGCGCCGACTTCCTGCAGGCGACCGACGGCACGATCTTCGCGGCCCGCAATGGCGATCTTAGCAAGATCCTGTCGCGGGCATGGGACCAGCTGCCCGATCCGCTCGATCTCAATGCGCGGGAGTGGCGCGAGGCCACCATCACGAGCGCCAGCGGCCACGGCAACGCACGCGCCATCGCCCGCCTCTACGGCGCCCTGGCGCGCGGCGGCGAGCTCGATGGCGTGCGGCTGATGTCCCAGGCAACGCTCGATCAGGCGATCGAGGAGCAGCACAACATGGTCGAGGTCATGATGGACCGGCCCTATCATCAGGCGCTGGGCTATCTGCTGACCTCACCGCCTCTGGTGTGGATGGGACCGGGACGGCGTTCGTTCGGCCATCATGGAGTCGGCGGCTCGATCGGCCTCGGCGATCCCGATGCCAAGATCGGCTTCTGCTACGCGATGAACAAGATGCATGCCCGCGTCGACAACGGGCCGCGTGCGCGGCGCCTGATCGAGGCGGTGTACCGTTGTCTGTGAACGACTCTTCGAGGATCGTCGTCATCACCGGCGGTGGCGGTGGGATTGGCGCTGCCTGCGCCAGGGCGATGGCGCGGCAGGGCTGGCAAGTCGTCGTCTGCGATATCGACAAAGGCCGTGCCGAGGCTGTCGCTCGCGAGGTTGGCGGCACCGGCCGTGCCTTGGATATCGCCGACGCAGCCGCGGTCGAGTCGCTGGCATCCTCGGTCGAAGCCGAGATCGGACCGTGTGCCGGTCTGATCGCGTGTGCCGCTCACCTCGAGAATCCGCACCAGCCGGAAGAGCAATCGCTCGAGGAATGGCGGCGGATCGTCGACGTCAATGTGAGCGGCAGCTTTCATACCTGCCGGGCCTTTGGCGGCCGCATGGCCAAGCGCGGCCGCGGCGCCATCGTTACCATTGCCTCGATCACCGCCTTGGGCAGCTCGCCGCTCGTCGCCTACGGACCCAGCAAGGCGGCTTTGGTGACCATGACACGGAACCTTGCGGTGGCGTGGGGACGCCGCCAGGTGCGAGTCAACTGCGTGGCGCCCGGGCCGACCCTCACGCCGGCGGTCCTGGCGAGCCATGCGCGGGGAGAGCGCGATCCGGCGGTCATGGAGCGCGCGACCGCGCTCGGCCGCCTCGTGCAACCCGATGAGGTCGCAGCTGCGGTGACCTTTCTGATGTCGGACCAGGCGTCCGCGATCACCGGTGTGGTCTTGCCGGTCGACGCAGGCGTTTCGGTCACGGGAATCTGGAACCTCTATGGCGGCGTGCCTGCCTGAAGCGGGGAGCAAAATGACGGAATCTCCGAGCATGAAAGTGGTCAGGATCGCGGCGCCACTGCGCCGGCAGGTGCTCGACAACATCCGCGAAGCCATCGCTGTCGGGCGGCTGGCTGCCGGCGGTCGCCTTGTGGAGCGCGAGCTCTGCGAGATGACGGGCGTCAGCCGCACCCTGGTCCGTGAAGCCCTCCGGCAGCTGGAGAGCGAGGGGCTGGTCGAGGTGATTGCCAACAAAGGGCCGATCGTCGCCAAGTTCTCGGCGAACCAGGCCCGTGAGGTCTACGAACTGCGCGCCGAGCTCGAAGGCCTGGCGAGCGAGCTGTTTGCCGATCGTGCGGACGAGGGGCAGCGCAAGGCGTTGCAGGAGGCCTTCGCTGCCCTGCGAGCGGCATACGCCGTGGGCGAGCGCAGTGGCATGCTTGCCGCAAAGACGAGATTCTACGATTGCCTCGTCCAGGGGGCAGGCAACGAAACGCTGGGCGTGATGCTGCGACAGCTGCATGCCCGCGCCATGGTCCTGCGCGGGACATCGTTGTCGCAACCGGGCCGGACCGCCGCAAGTGAACGCGAAATCGCCGAGATCATGAAGGCGATTCGACGGCGCGATGGCGCGGCGGCGCGCAAGGCCTCCGTCGGCCACATAACCAAGGCGGCGCGCGTGGCGCTGCAGGTGCTGGAGTCCGCTACGGCGGAAACCGATGAGCCGGCACGGAGGCGGGCCTAACCATGGCCGAGTTGCAAGACCACGTTACGTTCGTCACCGGTGCCGGCCGCGGCATTGGGCAAGCAACGGCGCTGCTGCTGGCCCGGCGCGGCGCCACAGTCGGCATATGCGATCGCGACGGCGCGAGCGTGTCGGCCACTGTGGCTGAAATCAGGGCGCAGGGCGGCAGTGCGCACGGCTACGTCGTCGATGTGGGCGAGCGTCAGATGATGCTCGATGCCGTCGGCAAGTTTGCGCACGAATGTGGGCGGCTCGACTCCCTCATCGCGAGCGCCATGTGGATCCGCTACGAACCGATCGAGGACGTGAGGGACGAGGTGGTGGACCGCATGTTCGCCGTCGGCATGAAAGCCGTCCTCTGGGCGGCGCAGGCCGCGCGGCTCGCCATGCAGAGCGACCGTGGCGGTGCCCTCGTCACATTCGCGTCACCGGTCGCGGACCGTGGGCATCGCGGTACGGCGGTCTACACTGCCGTGAAAGGCGCCGTGGCCGCGCTGACCCGCCAACTCGCCATGGAACTGGCGCCGCGGAACATCCGGGTCAATGCCGTTACCCCCGGATCGACGGTCACGCCGGGCGCTCAGGCGATTGTCGACGAGGCAGGTTGGGAAGTGCGTCGTCGGGCGACGCCGCTTGGAAGGTTGGGCCAGCCGTCCGACATCGCCGAAGCCGTTGCCTTTCTCGTTTCTCCTCGAGCCTCCTTCGTCACCGGCGAAATTCTCCACGTCGATGGCGGCCTGACCGCCGGCGCTTTTTGATCGGGAAGTAGCCTCACTCCGGTTCGAAGTTCGCCGCCTTCAGGAGCGCAACGTTGCGCTCGATGTCGCGGGCCATGAAGTCGGTGAAGGCGGCCGGCCCGTCGAACGCCGGCACCGTGCCGACGTTGGTGAACTGGCGGCGGACTTCCTCGTTCGCGACGGTGCGTTGCAGCCCGTCGGCGAGCTTTGTCGAGGATGGCCGGCGGCAGGCCATTGCCTCCCGCACGGTGATTTGACAGCGCTGCTGGCACTGGACGGCGTCGGAATCGGCGAACGTACCAGCCATTGTGTCCTGACGGCGTCGTAAAAAAATCTGCCCCCTGTACGGCACGCAAAAATTCCCGCGAAAACTGCGGTGTTTGTATTTGACGCAAAGGAGAACTATAGTTATTATCCTGAAGTGCTAGCCGCTTCTCACATCCGATAAGCGATCGTTCTTCACTTTCAGCCGGGGATTAACCCGCCGGAAACGTCGGTCTATAGAAGGTCCATGACCTCTTCCCTCAACGGCATGCCGGGCCCGACGTCCCGCCACTATTTTTCGCAACGCCTGCGTCTTCACTATGTCGACTGGGGCAATCCCGAAGCCCCGCCGCTGCTGCTGGTGCATGGCGGCCGCGATCACTGTCGCAACTGGGACTGGGTGGCCCAGGCCCTGCGTGACGACTGGCACATCATCTGTCCCGACCTGCGCGGGCATGGCGACAGCCAGTGGTCGCCCGACGGCAACTACGCCATGTCGTCCTACATCTACGACCTCGACCAGCTCATCCATCAGCAGGGGCTGGCGCCGGTGACCATCGTTGCCCATTCCTTGGGCGGCAATATCTGCCTGCGCTACTCGGGCATCTTTCCCGACAAGGTGCGCAAGCTGGTCGCCATCGAGGGGCTCGGGCCGTCACCGAAAGTGATCGCCGAGCGCCGCGAGACGACCATGGCCGAGCGCATGCGCGAATGGGTCGGCGAGCAGCGCAAGCTCTCGGGCCGCCTGCCGCGCCGCTATCCCTCGATCGAGGACGCCTTCAAGCGCATGCAGGACGAGAACGCCCACCTGTCGGCCGAGCAGGCGCGGCACCTGACGGAGCAGGGCGTCAACCAGAACGAGGACGGCACCTACAGCTGGAAGTTCGACAACTACGTCCGCGCCTGGCCGCCCTACGACATGAGCTACCGCGCCATCGAGGAGCTGTGGTCGGAGATCACCTGCCCGACGATGTTGGTCTACGGCAAGGAGAGCTGGGCCTCCAATCCGGAGAAGGACGGGCGCATAAAACATTTCAAGAATGCCGAGGTCGTGGAGTTCGACCAGGCCGGCCACTGGGTGCACCATGACCGGCTGCACGATTTCCTCACCACGACGGCGGAGTTCATCAAATGAAGGCGGCGATCTTCCGCGCCGGCGACATCGTCGTCGGTGACGTGCCCGAGCCCAAGCCCGCGGCGGGCCAAGTCCTGGTCAAGACGCTGGCCTGCGGCATCTGCGGCTCCGACCTGCATGCCGCCCAGCACGCGCACCGCATGGTCGACATGTCCAGGCGCGTCTCCGGCCGCATCCCCATGGACCTCTCGCGCGACGTCGTGTTCGGCCACGAATTCTGCTGCGAGGTGCTGGACTACGGTCCCGACACCGAGCGCCGCCTGCAGCCGGGCGCCCGCGCCGTCTCCATGCCGGTCATGCCGTTGAGCGCCGAGCTGCGCACCACCATCGGCTATTCCAACGAGTTTCCGGGCGGCTACGCCGAGCGCATGGTTTTGGCGGCGCCGCTGCTCCTCGAGGTGCCCAACGGACTTTCGGCCGAGCATGCCGCGCTGACCGAGCCGCTGGCTGTCGGCATCCATGCCGTCGAGAAGGCGGCGCTGGCGCGCGACGACGTCGCGCTGGTCGTGGGCTGCGGCCCGGTCGGGCTCGCCGCCATCGTTGGGCTGCGGTTGAAGGGTGCTCGGCCGATCATCGCCGCCGACTTCTCGCCCAAGCGGCGCGAGCTTGCTGCCAAGATGGGGGCCGACATCGTGATCGATCCGGCCAAGGAGACGCCCTATGCCAAGCTGCCCGTCGGCCGCCGCGCGGTGATTTTCGAGTGCGTCGGCGTGCCTGGCCTGCTGCAGCAGGTCTTCGAAGCCGCACCGCGAGACTCCCGCATCGTCGTCGCCGGCGTCTGCATGGAGCCCGACCGGATCGAGCCGTTCTTCGGAATCGTCAAGGAGCTCGCCCTGCAGTTCGTGCTGGGCTACACGCCCGAGGAGTTCGCCCGCTGCCTTCGCCTGCTGGCCGAAGGGCAGGTCGACGCCGAGGCGCTGATCACCGGCAGGGTCGGGCTCGATGGGGTGAAGGGCGCCTTCAAGGAGCTCGCCAACCCCGAGCGGCACACCAAGATTTTGGTCGAACCATGGCGCTGATGTCCCGTCATCCCGAGCGAAGCCGCCCGAAGGGCGGCGCAGTCGAGGGACCTGTTTTTGTCGACGCAGCAACAGAAAAGGTCCCTCCACTACGCCTCGCTGCGCGCGGCTCCGGTCGGGATGACGAGTATGGCCTGTTGACCGGCAGGCGGCCGATTGATAGCGCTTGCGCCGCTCAGGGAGGAGTCAAAATGAAATTCTACAACTCAGTCGGGCCCAACCCGCGCATGGTCCGCATGTTCATGGCCGAGAAGGGCTTTGACGTTCCCAAGGTGGAGGTCGACCTGCGCGGCGGCGAGAACCGGCGCGAACCCTACGCTTCCAAGGTCAACCCGGCCGGCCAGTGCCCGGCGCTGGAGCTCGACGACGGCACGGTGCTGGCCGAGATCACGGCGATCTGCGAATACGTCGACGAGAAGAAGAAGGACACGCCCTCGCTGATCGGCGACACGCCCGAGGAGCGCGCCAAGACCCGCATGTGGACGCGCCGCATCGACCTCAACATCGTCGAGCCGGCGGCCAACGGCTTCCGCTTCTCGCAAGGGCTGAAGATGTTCGAGAACCGCATCCGCGTCATTCCCGAGGCTGCCGATGGGCTCAAGGCCACGGCGCAGGACAAGCTCAAGTGGCTCGACGGGCTGATGGGCGGCAAACCCTTCATCGCCGGCGACAAGCTCACCATGGCCGACATCCTGCTGTTCGCCTTCGTCGACTTCATGGGGCAGGTCGGCCAGCCGCTCAACGCCGATTTCAAGAACCTCACCGCCTGGTACGGCCGCATGAAGGCCCGCCCCAGCGCGGCCGCCTGATCCGGAGACTTTTACGATGCGTTGCCTGACTGCCGTGCTTGGCTTCCTCTTTGCGACCCTGGTCGCCGGGACCGGCTTCGCCCAGAGCGATACGCCCAAGGGCCTGTTCCTGACCACGGACTATCCCTCGCAAACGGTGCGCGCGGGTGAGGTCACGACCATTCGGCTGAAACTCACCAACGCCGGACTGCCGCCCGAGCCGGTGGCGATCGCCCTGAAGGACGTGCCGGCCGGGTGGAAGATCGACGTTTTGGGCGGCGGCCAGCCCGTCGCCTCGGCGATGCCAGGCGTCAACCAAGATGTCGCCCTGCAGCTTCGCGTCGACGTCCCCAAGGATGCCAAGCCCGGTTCGAACAAGATCCTGATCAGCGCCAAGGGCCCGATCGCCCAGGCGGTCGAGCTGCCGCTCACGCTCACCGTCGGCACCGAGGCGCCGGCCAAGCTCAGCATCAAGTCGCGCCTGCCGTCGCTGCGCGGCACGCCGCGCTCGGCCTTCGAGTATACGGTCACCGTCGGCAACGACAGCGGCAAGGACCTGACGGTGGCGCTGTCGGCGCAGGGGCCGGCCAACTTCCAGACCACCTTCACCGAGGGCTTCGGCTCCAACGAGATCAGCTCGATCCCGATCGAGGCCGGCCAGACCAAGGATATCAAGGTCAAGGTGACGCCGCCGCGCGATGTGAAGGCGGGCGACTATCCGGTGCTGGTCAAGGTCGCGTCAGAAGGCGCCACGGCCGAGCTGCGCGTGACCTTGCAGGTGAGCGGCCAGGGACGGATCGCGCTCTCGACCAAGGACGGCCGCCTGTCGGGCGAGGCCGAGGTCGGCAAGGCGTCGACCTACACGCTCGTGCTGTCCAACGACGGCACCGCGCCGATCGAGGAAGTCGAGATGTCGGGGACGGTGCCGACCAACTGGAAGGTCGAGTTCAACCCCAAGACCATCCCGAGCCTCGCCCCCAACGAGAAGAAGGATGTGGCTGTGGTGGTGACGCCGGCCGACAAGGCGATCGCCGGCGACTATGTCGCCTCGTTCCGCGCCAATGGTCGCGGCGAATCGGCGTCGGCCGACTTCCGCATCACCGTCACCACCTCGACCCTGTGGGGCATCGTCGGCGTCGGCATCATCGCGGTTGCCCTGCTGGTCCTGCTGGGCGCCGTCGCGCGCTTCGGCCGGCGCTGATCGGCCGGCAATGGCTGACAACGTCATCGAGGCGCGCGGGCTGCTGAAACTCTACGGCAGCCAGCGCGCCGTCGACGCCATCGACCTCGACATTCATCGCGGCGAGATCTTCGGCCTGCTGGGGCCGAACGGCGCGGGCAAGACCACGACCATCCTGATGATGCTGGGCCTGACCGAGATCAGCGGCGGCACGGTCGAGGTGCTGGGCTTCAATCCGGTGCGCGAGCCGCTCGAGGTCAAGCGCCGCGTCGGCTACCTGCCGGACTCGGTCGGCTTCTACGACCACATGACGGCGCGCGAGAACCTTTTATACACAGCGCGGCTCCTTGCTATCCCGCGCTCGCAGGCCGGCCGGCGCATCATGGAGGCGCTGGAGAGCGTCAAGCTGGCCGACGTCGCCGACAAGCGCGTCGCCACCTTCTCGCGCGGCATGCGCCAGCGGCTGGGCATCGCCGAGATCGTCATGAAGCAGGCCGAGGTCGCGATCCTTGACGAGCCGACCTCCGGCCTCGATCCGCACGCCACCTTCGAGCTCTTGGAAATGATCCGCGGCTTGAAGAAGGCTGGCGTGGCGGTGCTGCTGAGCTCGCACCTGCTCGATCGCGTGCAGAGCGTCTGTGACCGCGTCGCGCTGTTCAACAAGGGCAAGATCGCGCTGATGGGCTCGGTCGTGCAGCTTGCCAACCAGGTACTGGGTGCGGGGCATCCCTTCCTGGTCGAGGCTGAGGGCGCGGATGTTGCCGCAGCCTTGCGCGGTGTCGAGGGCGTGCAGACCGTCGTGCCGGAGGGTGAGGGCGCATGGCGGGTGATGGCCGATCGCGACGTGCGCGCGGCGGCGGCTGAGCGCATCGTCTCGACCGGCGGGTCGCTGACGCGCCTCGCTGACCTGCAGCCCAGCCTCGAGGAGGTTTATACGCGCTACTTCCAGGAGGCGCGCCATGCCGCGTAGTGCCGCCCGGCGCGCCGGCTCGCCGTTCACCGGCCTGGGGCCGGTGTTCATGAAGGAGCTGTCCGATCACCTGAGCAGCATCCGCATGCTGGTGCTGACGCTGTTCGTGATCGTATTTGGCGCCCTGCCGGTGGGGTTCGCGCTGCAGGACCTGCGCAACGTCGTGGTGTCCGACCCCTACCTGTTCCTGCGCATCTTCACCGTCACGCCCGAGCGCGTCGGGCTCTCCTTCATCCTGGCGCTCAACTTCATCATCCCGCTGATGGCGATCGGGCTTGGCTTCGACTCCGTCAACAGCGAGTTCAACCGCCGCACGCTGTCGCGCGTGCTGTCGCAGCCGATCTATCGCGACGCGCTGCTGCTCGGCAAATTTTTAGGCGGGCTCACCACGCTGGCGGTGGCGCTGGTGGCGCTGTGGCTGATCGTGCTGGGCTCGGGGCTGCTGCTGCTCGGCCTGCCGCCGCGTGGCGTCGAGGTGGCGCGCGGCGTCGGGTTCCTGATCGTCGCCATCGCCTATGGCGGGGTGTGGCTCGCGGTGGCGATGCTGTTCTCGGTGATCTTCCGCTCGACCGCGACCTCGGCGCTCTGTGCGCTGGGGCTGTGGCTGTTCTTTTTCATCCTGTGGCCGATGATCGCCTCGGCGATCACCATCGGCTTTGCGCCGGCCCAGGTCACGTCGATCGACCAGTACGTCGCCATCCAGGAGCTGGGCCTGGCCCTGCAGCGGCTGTCGCCCGGCACCCTGTTCAGCGAGGCGGTGGTGGGCCTGCTCAATCCCGAGACGCGCACCTTGGGCTTCATGCTGCCGCAGCAGATGCGCGGAGCAATTCCCGAGGCGCCGCTGCCGCTCGACCAGAGCCTGATCCTGATCTGGCCGCAACTCACCGGGCTTGTCGCGGGCATGATCGTGGTGTTCGCGGTGGCTTACATCGTCTTCCAGCGCGAGGAAGTCAGGGCCTGAAGGACTGGACGACAGCGGCTGCCCATAACAACGCGCGCTGGTGCGACGCGGTCTGCCGCGCGCATGGCCGGGCGGGGACCTTCCTGCCGCACGCCTGGGTCAACGCCGAGGCCGTACCGCGCTTCTATCCCAACGTGGTGACGCTGGCGCACGATGAGGCGGCACTCGCCGAGCAGCGCAGCACGATCGACATTCTCGGCAAGTCGAACCTGCCGCGCCGCTGGGCGGTGAAGGACAGCTTCAACAAGCTCGATCTTTCACGCGCGGGCTTCGACGTGCTGTTCGAGGCCGCGTGGATCCGCAGCGAAATGCTCGTCGGCGGCACCACGACGGACATCGAATGGCGCCGCGAGAGCGAGGGCAAGGGACTGCCGATCGACGATCCCAACTTTGCCCTGTTCACGGGACGTCGCGGCTTCCGCGTCGTGGCGGGCGGCATGCTCTATCGCAGCGACGGTGTGGTCGGGCTGTCGAACGTGGTGGCCGAAGCGGCCGACGCCGTCGCGGTGTGGCGCTCGCTCATTCTGCTGTCGGCGCAGACTTTCCCGCGCCTGCCGCTGGTCGGCTACGAATCCGGCAACGAGCTTGCCGCTGCTCTCGATGCCGGTTTCGAGATCGGCGATCCGCTCAGGATCTGGGTTCAGGCTCGAAGCCCGTGAGCCGCCGCAATCATCAAGCCGCCAATGAGGCCGATGTTGGTCTGGAAAGCGTTGGCGAGGGCGATCCGCTCTTCGCCTTCCTTGTCCCAGAAATTGACCAGCATGACACTGGCAACGATGGTGAACATGATGAGGCCGAGCGCGGCCCACGCGACGAACAGGCCATACACGAGTGACAGGCCGGCGGTGATCTGAAAGCCCGTGCCGATGAGGACTATGGCTCGTGGGAAGGGTAGGCCCCTGGCCGCCACGGCAGCCGTCAGGACGGGCACGATCATCAGGTGTCGCAGGCCCGCGACGACGAACATGCCGCCGAGGAGAATTCTTCCCACCAGGAAGATGTGGTCGGCTGTCATCTGGCCTCGCCAATGGTTGGTAGAACTGTAGTTGACATAGACAAGAACAACAGTTATATCATCCTCTGCGTCGCCTCACGGCAACTCCGCTCTATGCATCGTTCATCCGATAGCCGTCCTGACCGGCGACCGCCGTGCTGGCGTGTACGGCCATTCGGCCAGTCCTACGTGGACGTGGACTTGTAGCCGCACGCTTTTAGCGCTGCGATCATGTGCGCCGGCGGCGGCGCTTCGACCGCGACCGGCGGCTTGTTCTTGGACAACGGCAGCACGATGCCGCGCGAATGCAGATGAAGCATCTGGCCGGGTGCGGCCGTGCCGTAGAGCCGGTCGGCGATCACCGGACAGCCCGCGGCGGCGCAATGCACGCGGATCTGGTGCGTACGGCCCGTCTCGGGTTTCAGCTCCAGCCAGGTCATGTTCGGTCCGCGCCCCAGCACCTTGTAGCGCGTCACCGCCGTCTGGCCCTTGTCGGAAACTTTCACCGACCAGCCGCTCCTGGTGTTCACCTTGAGAAGCTTCTGGTCGAACACGCCCTCGTCGGCCGGCGGCGCGCCCTGCACGACGGCCCAGTAGGTCTTCTCGGTGTCGCGGCCGGAGAACAGCCGGCCGAGCTTGCTGAGCGCCTTGGGATGGCGCCCCAGCACCAGCACGCCCGATGTGTCGGCATCGAGCCGATGGGCGAGCGCCGGCGGCCGCGGCAGGCCGAAGCGCAGGGCGTCGAAGCACTCCTCGAGGTTGGGCGCCTTGCTGGGGCCGGCATGCACGGCGAGCCCCGCCGGCTTGTCAATCACCAGGATCAGTCCATCTCGATGGAGGACACGCGCCTGGATCTCGGCGGCCGTGAGCGGCGGCTCTCTTCGCTGGGGGCGCGCCACTCCAGTGGCGCGTCTTCTCAAATTCTTCTGGACCGCGCGCATCTTGCGCGCTCAAGAATCATGAGCGAGCCGGACCCTTCGGCTTCGCTCAGGGCGGTGGACTCGCGGCCTGCCCTGAGCCCGCCGAAGGGTCCGGAAGACCATGACGCGCCACTGGAGTGGCGCGCCCCCAGCTAGAGGTCCGGCCATCGATCGAGCCAGTGCTCACTCGCTTCGTAGAGCGCGGCCGCGTGCAGCACCGAGGCCTCGTCGCGGAAGCGGCCGACGAATTGCAGGCCGATCGGCAGGCCCTCGCTGTCGTAGCCGCAGCACACGGTGAGGGCGGGGTGGCCGGTGATGTTGAACGGCATGGTGTAGGGGAACCAGTTGCGCCTGAGCTCGCCCGCCTCGACGCCGTCGATGCGGATCGGCTCGAACAGGTCCTGGTCGATCGGCAGTGCGGTGCGCGACAGCGTCGGCGTCACCAGATAGTCCGCCGTCTCGAACAAGCCTTGGATGCGGCGGAAGAGATCGGTGCGCTGGAACATGGCGCGCTGATAGTCGGCGCCCGACCACTCCGCCGCCATGGCGAGCTGGCGCACCAGCGACGGCGACAGGCGATTGTCCTCGCGGCGCATCAGATGATCGAAGCGTGCACGCCAGGTCGTGTGGTTCAAGACCTTCCAGATCGGCTCCATGTTGGGCAGGTCGTCCTGCAGCTCGACCAGCTCGGCGCCGAGGTCCTTCAGCTTGACCAGGGCCTGCTCGAAGGCCACGCGCACGTCCTTGGCGACCAACGTGTTGCCAAGCGTGACGCTGAAGAGGATGCGCTTGCCTGAAAGGTCTCCTTCGGGACGCGCGGCGGCGATGTAGTCCTGCGTCGGCACGCCGATCGACCAGGGGTCGGACGGGTGAGGGCCCGCCATCACCTGCAGCATCAGGGCGGTGTCCATCACCGTGCGCGTCATCGGCGTCACGTAGGTGTAGTTGCCGAAGGCGTCGGCGACCTGGCTGTGCGGGATGACGCCGTTGCTCTGCTTCAGCCCGACCATGCCGTTGGCCGCGGCCGGAATGCGCGTCGAGCCGCCGCCGTCGGTGGCGATGCCGATCGGCCCGATGCCGGCTGCGACCGCGACCGCCGCGCCGCCGCTCGAGCCGCCGGACGTGCGCTCGGCGCTCCAGGCATTGCGCGTGCGTCCGAACAATGGCGCGTCGGTCAGCCCCTTGTGGCCGAACTCCGGCGTCGTGGTCTTGCCGAACAGGATGGCGCCGGCCTGCTTCACGCGCGCCGCGCAGACCGCGTCCTCCTTGGGCACGTTGTCGTCGTGATGCAGCGAGCCGAAGGTCGTGCGCACGCCCGCGGTGTTTACAAGGTCCTTGGCGGCGAAGGGGATGCCGTGCAGCAGGCCGAGCGGCTTGCCCTGCATGACGGCATCTTCCGCCTGCTTGGCGGCCGCGCGCGCCTGCTCGGCGGCGATGGTGATAAAGCAGTTCAACACAGGCTGCAGCTTCTCGGCGCGGGCGAGCACGGCGTCCGTGAGCTCCACGGGCGAGACTTTCCTGGCCGCGATCTCTTCACGCAGGACCGAGGCAGGCAGGCGGGTGAGGTCGGTCACTTCAACAGTCCCCGGGCAGCGAGATTGCGCATCAGCGCCGACACGCCGAAGGTCCACGGCGCGATCTTGTCGCAATGATTGACGCGGTTGGTGAGCGTGCCGAGCTTGGGCGAGCTGATCGAGACCATGTCGCCCACCATGTGGGTGAAGCCGTGGCCGTCGGGCTTGCGCTGCTCGGTCGGCGCGAACAGCGTGCCGGTCATCAGCACCATGCCGTCGGGATACTGGTGCGTGTCGCCCATGGCGTGGCGCACCAGATCGGTCGGATCACGGCTGATCTTGGAGAGGTCGCTAGAGCCCTTCAGGCGGAACTGGTCGGGGCCGGTGACTTCCAGGTCGACCTTGGCCTTGCGCACGTCGTCTAGCGTGAAGGTCGCATCGAACAGACGCACGAACGGGCCGATCGCACAGGAGGCGTTGTTGTCCTTGGCGATGCCCAGCAGGAGTGCGCTGCGGCCCTCCATGTCGCGCAGGTTGACGTCGTTGCCGAGTGTGGCGCCGACGATCGCGCCCTTGGCGCTGACGACCAGCGTCACCTCGGGCTCGGGGTTGTTCCAGTCGGAGTCCGAACGGATGCCGATCTCCGCGCCGTAGCCAACGGCAGCCATGGGCGGCGCCTTGGTGAAGATCTCGGCGTAGGGGCCGATGCCGACTTCGAGATAGGGCGACCAGGCGCCGCGGGCCATCAGGTTCTTCTTAAGCGCCTCGGCCTCGGGCGAGCCGGGCTTGATGGTCGTGACGTCGGCGCCGATCAGGGAATTCAGCTCCTTGCGCACTTGGTCGGCGCGGCTGAGGTCGCCCTTGGCGTGCTCCTCGATCAGCCGTTCGAGCAGGCTGACGGCGAAGGTGACTCCGGCCGCCTTGATGGCCTGCAGGTCGATGGGGGCGAGCAGGGCCGGGATCACGTCTTCGAGCGAGCCGATCCGTTCCCCCTTGCTGCGGGCAATCGCCACGGGATCGGCGGCATTGCAGAGATCGGCCACGGTCGGGGCCGCTGCGGTGATGTCGAACACGCCCTCGGCGCGCACGGCGACGACGCTGGGGCCGTGTCGGCCCTGGATCCTGCCGATCAGGGTGCCCGCTGTGCCGTCTTCGGGGAGGATTTCTGCCACTGGACGTCTCCGGCGCTTCGATGCAAAACAGGCGCGCTATTCCGGGAGAAATCAAATCATGGCCGCAGCGCGGATCAAAGGCGTTCTTTCGCCCGTCGTCACCCCCTTCAAGCGCGACCTGTCGCCCGACGTCGGCCGCTTCATCGCGCATTGCAAGTGGCTGCTCAGCCAGGATTGCGGGCTGGCGGTGTTCGGCACCAATTCCGAGGCCAACTCGATGTCGGCCAAGGAGCGCATGGGCCTCCTCGAGGCCATCGTCTCGGCCGGCGTCCCGACCGACCGCATGATGCCCGGCACCGGCGCCTGCTCGATCAACGAAGCGGCCGAGGTCAGCGCGCACGCCACCAAGCTCGGTGTCGGCGGCGTGCTGATGCTGCCGCCGTTCTACTACAAGGGCGTGCCGGAAGAGGGGCTGTTCCGCTTCTTCTCGGAAGTGGTGCAGCGCGTCGGCGACGATCGGCTCCGCGTCTACCTCTATCACATCCCGCCGGTGTCGGCGGTGCCGATCACCCACAAGCTGGTCGAACGGCTGATGAAGGCCTACCCCAAGCAGATCGCCGGCATGAAGGACAGCGCCGACGACTGGGCGCACACCAAGAGCATGATCGACGCCTTCGCCAAGGACGGCTTCGACGTCTTCTCGGGCAACGAGAAGCCCCTGATCGACAACATCAAGTCGGGCGGCGCGGGCTGCATCAGTGCCACGGCCAACATCAACCCGGGCAAGATCGCCGAGACTTATAAGAAATACGCCACGCCCGAGGGCGAGAAGCTGCAGGGCTGGATCAACGAGGTGCGCGGCGTCATGCAGGGCTACGTCATGATCCCGGCGCTGAAGTACTGCGTTGCCCACTACGGCAGCGATAGCGCCTGGACGCCGGTGCGTCCGCCGCTGGTCGAGACCGACGAGAAGGCCGGCAAGGACATGATCGCCAAGCTCGACAAGCTCGGCTTCACCATGCCGGGGCTGAAGCAGGCGATGGCGGTGGCGGCAGAGTAGATCAATAGCGCTGGATGTCGGCGCTGCACGCGGCGAGCTTCTGTGTCATCCCATCGTAGCCGCGATCCAGGTGGTCGAGGCCGTCGAGGGTTGTTTCTCCCTTTGCCCCAAGTCCGGCAAGGACGAGAGCGGCAGCAGCCCGTACGTCGGTGCAGGTGACAGAGGCGCCGCGCAGTCGCTCGATACCTCTGATCCGAGCGGTGCGGCCGCGGACCGCAATGTCCGCGCCCATCTTGCGCAGCTCGTCGACGTGGCGGAAGCGCTGCTCGAATATGGTCTCGGTGATCGTGCTCGTCCCTGCGGCTGCAGCCAGCAGCGCCATCGTCGGCGCTTGCAGGTCGGTCGCGAAGCCGGGATAAGGCGCGGTCGTGAGATCGATGCCGATCAGGCCGTCTTTGCCTCGTCGGGCGACGACGCCATCCTCGGTCTCGCAGAGGTCGACGCCCGCCGCTTCGAACGACGCTGCGGCGGCGCCCAGCAGGTCGAGGCGTCCACGCGCCAGGAGCAATTCGCCGTCGGTGAGGGCAGCTGCGCAGGCAAGCGTGCCGAACTCGATGCGGTCGGGCAGCACGGCGTGGACGGCGCCGCCCAGCTGCGCACCGCCCTCGATCGTGAGCACGTGCGTGCCGAGGCCTGCGATCCTGGCGCCCATCGCGATCAGGCAGGCGGCGAGGTCGGCGATCTCCGGCTCTCGGGCGGCATTGCGGATGGTCGTCGTGCCCGCCGCGGCAACGGCCGCCAGCAGGAGATTCTCGGTGGCGCCGACCGACGGCTGGGGCAGCAGGATATCGGCGCCACGCAGACCATCGCGCGCCGTCGCACGGATCGTGCCGCCGGTGAGCTCGACCGTTGCGCCCATGGCGCGCAGGCCCGTGACATGGAAGTCGATGCCGCGCAGGCCGATGGCATCGCCGCCCGGCATCGGCAGCGCCGCCTCGCCGCAGCGCGCCAGCAAGGCGCCGAGCAGCAGCACCGAAGCGCGCATGCGGGTGACCAGCTCGGGATCGATGCGTTGCGGCTGCACCCGGTCGGCCGCGATCGTCACGGCGAGGCCTGAATCGCTTGTCGACCAATGCATGTCGCAGCCCAGGCGCTGCAGCAGTGCCGCCAGCACGGCGACATCGAGGTTGGCCGGCACGTTTCGCAGAGTCACCAGATGCGGCGTCAGCAGTGCCGACACCATCAACGGCAGCACGGCGTTCTTGGCGCCGCTGATCGGATAGGTTCCGGCGAGCGGACGGCCGCTGCGGACGATCAGCCTCTGGCCGATGTTGGGCCGCCACCAGGGGGCGGCCGTCGAGAGGGGGGTGTTCATGGCCCGACGATACTGGAAGCCGCGTTGACAGCGCCACCTGCCGCGGCTTATAGAATGGCCATGACCACGAACCTGCTCCAGAAGGGTTGGTACTTTACGCTGCTGAAATAGGCGGCGCGAAGGGTTGTGACCTGACGAAGCCGCCGCTTCCCGGCGGCTTCTGTGTTTCTGGAAAGGGCCTCCGGGCCGCGGCGGGACCGCAAACGGAGGACGAGATGTCGATCATTGAAGCTGAAGACAGGACGGCGCTGCCGCCGTCGATACGCGTGCGCCTGGCGGGCCCGCGCGACTGCACCGCGCTTGCCGCGCTGCTCGACGACCCCGCGCATGCGCGTGAGCAGGTGCTGACGTGGCTGGAGACCCCGGGCACGACGCTGCTGGTCGCGCAGAGCGAGATCGGCGTGCTGGGCGTCGCCGTGCTGCTCACGCGCATCATGCCCAAGCCGGGTGGCGGCATGCACAAGGTGGTCGAGGTCGACAATCTCGTCGTCCATCCCGACCAGCGCGGCCAGAGGATCGGCCGGCGCCTGCTGGCGGCCGTTGTCGAATGGGCCCGGCAGCGGCGCGCCGCCCAGGTCGAGGTCCTGGTCGGCGAGGCCAACCGCGACGCCCGCCGCTTCTATGAGGCCTTCGGCTTCGCCGTGTCGGCCGATCGGCTGGTGCTGGCGGCGTGAGCCTCCAGCCGATCCTCATTCGCACCGCACGCATGGGCGATTACGACGCCCTGGTCGCGCTGTTCGACGAGCTCGACGAATTCCATCGCCAGGCGCGGCCCGATGTCTTCCGCCGCTTCGATGGACCGGCGCGTCCGCGCAAGCAGATCGAGCAGTGGCTGGCGGGGCCGGGTTCGACGGTGCTGGTGGCGGAGAGCGGACACGACGTGGTCGGCCTCGCTGTATTGCTGACACGGCCACCGCCGGCCTTTCCCGGTGCCGTGCCACACAAGGTGATCGAACTCGACAATATCGTGGTGCGTGCCGACCAGCGCAGCCAGCGCATCGGCCGGCAACTGCTGGAAGCCACCGTGGCGTGGACGCGCGGGCAGGGCGCCAGCCATGTCGCGGTCGCCGTGCACGCCTTCAATCGCGACGCCCGGCGCTTTTACGAGAATTTTGGTTTCCTGCCCTCGATCGACCGGCTGGTGTTGGCGGCGTGAGATAGATACCGTTGCGACATGCCGCATCGAGCGCTGCGCACGATCCTGCCGATCGCCGACTGGTCCGGCGACCCCGCCGCGTCCGTCACCTTCACCGGTGGCACCGACCCGGTGCTGCCGACTCCGTTCCGCATCGGCGTGGCCGGAGCCGCGACCCTGGCCGCGTCCGGCCTAGCCGCCGCTGCCTTGTGGGAAATCCGCAGCGGGCGGCGTCAGTCGGTGACCGTCGATCTGCGCCAGGCCACGGCGTCGCTGCGCAGCGGGACCTACATGAAGCTCGGCGACGGCCATCTTTCGCACGCCCGCAACAGCATCATGGGGGTCTATCCCACGCGTGACGGACGCTGGAGCTATCTGCATTGCAATTTCCCCAACCATCGCGCGGCGGCACTCGGCGTGCTGGGCGTGGCGGAGGATCGCGCCGCGGTGACGCGCGCCGTGGCCGGCTGGAATGCCGCCGACCTCGAGGAGGCGATCATTGCCGCCAAAGGCGCCGGTGGCATGGTGCGCAGCCACGCCGAGTGGGCCCGTCATCCGCAGGCCGCTGCCATCGCCGCCCTGCCGCTGATGGAAATCGTCCGCATCGGCGACAGCCCGCCTGAGCCGCTGCCGGCAGGCGACCGTCCGCTTCATGGCATCCGCGTGCTCGATCTCACGCGCGTGCTCGCCGGTCCGACCTGCGCGCGCACGCTCGCCGAGCATGGCGCCGACGTGATGAAGATCACGGCCGCGCATTTGCCCAACCTCGGCTACCAGGAATGGGACACCGGGCATGGCAAGCTCTCGGCCCAGCTCGATCTGCGCGCACCGGGCGATCTCGAGACCTTGCGCGGCCTGGTGCGCGAGGCCGATATATTCTCGCAAGGCTATCGTCCGGGGAGCCTCGGCGGCCGGAGTCTGTCGCCCGAGGAACTGGCGGCGCTGCGGCCGGGACTGATCTATGTCTCCCTCTCGGCCTTCGGCCATGCCGGCCCGTGGGCGTCGCGGCGCGGCTTCGACACCGTGGTGCAGACCGTGAGCGGCATGACCGCCCGCCAGGCCGAGATCGTGCC
>JAKFVH010000296.1 GCA_021732285.1 Reyranella sp.
CCGTGGCCCAGCCGCGCCTGCCCGAGGACGTGCAGCGGCTCGGCATCGTCGTGCGCAAGGCCTCGCCCGACCTGATGATGGTCGTGCACATGACGTCGCCCGACGGCAGCCGCGACCAGCAGTACATCTCGAACTACGCCACGCTCTACATCAAGGACGTGCTGGGCCGCATCGACGGCGTCGGCAACGTGCTGGTGTTCGGCGCCCGCGACTATTCGATGCGCGTGTGGCTCGATCCCGCGCGCGTCGCCGCCCACAACCTGACGGCCGGCGAAGTCATGCTGGCGATGCGCGCGGCCAACCTGCAGGTCGCCGCCGGCGCCATCAACCAGGCGCCCGCCGTGTCGCCCGGCGGCTTCACGCTCTCGGTGCAGACCCTGGGCCGCCTGACGGCGCCCGAGGAGTTCGGCAACATCGTGCTGCGCGCCGAGCCCGACGGCTCGGTGACCCGCCTGCGCGACGTCGCCCGCATCGAACTGGGCGCGCAGGACTACACGCTGAACGCCTATCTCGACAACAAGAACGCCACCGCGCTGGGCATCTTCCAGCGCCCGGGCTCGAACGCCATCGCCACTTCGAACCAGATCAAGGCGACGATGGAGCGGCTGAAGAAGGATTTCCCGACCGGGCTGGACTATTCGGTGGTCTATAACCCGACGGAGTTCATCCAGGCCTCGGTCGACGCGGTGATCGAGACGCTGTTCGAGGCGCTGCTGCTGGTCGTGATCGTGGTGATCGTGTTCCTGCAGACCTGGCGGGCCGCGATCATCCCGCTGCTCGCCATCCCGGTGTCGCTGATCGGCTCGTTCGCCGTGATGGCCGCGGTCGGCGTGTCGTTCAACACGCTCTCGCTGTTCGGCCTGGTGCTGGCCATCGGCATCGTCGTCGACGACGCCATCGTCGTGGTCGAGAACGTCGAGCGCTACCTCACCCAGGGCATGTCGCCCAGGGCCGCGGCGCACAAGACCATGGACGAGGTCGGCGGCGCCTTGATCGCGATCTCCCTGGTGCTGATCGCGGTGTTCCTGCCGACCGCCTTCATCACCGGCCTGCAGGGCACTTTCTACAAGCAGTTCGCCATCACCATCGCGGCCTCGACGGCGATCTCGGCCTTCGTGTCGCTGACCCTGTCGCCCGCCATGGCGGCGCTGCTGCTGAAAAGCCATGCGCTGTCGCATGTCGAGAAGCCCAAGCCCTCGCTGCTCGACCGGCTGATGTGGCCGATCAACACCTTCTTCGGCCTGTTCAATCGCGGCTTCGAATGGCTGTCGAACTTCTATGGCCGGGCGACGGCACGCCTGATCCGCCTCTCGTTCGTCATCCTGCTCGTCTATGGCGGGCTGCTGGCATTGACCGGTTGGCGGCTGGTTGAAACGCCGACCGGCCTGGTGCCGCAGCTCGACCGCTCCTACCTGATCGCCGCCATGCAGCTGCCGGCCGGCTCGACCCTGGAGCGCGCCGACCGGCTGGTGAAGCAGGCGTCGCAGATGATCCTGGAGACGCCGGGCGTCGAGCATGCCGTGGCCTTCGTCGGCTTCGACGGCGCCACCTTCACCAACGCGCCCAACACCGGTGTGATCTTCGTCACCCTGAAGCCGTTCGAGCAGCGCCGCGACCTGCCGATGGCCAAGATCCTGGGCG
Source organism: Reyranella sp. (assembly GCA_021732285.1). Taxonomy (GTDB): domain Bacteria; phylum Pseudomonadota; class Alphaproteobacteria; order Reyranellales; family Reyranellaceae; genus Reyranella. The sequence continues at coordinate 1,642 of JAKFVH010000296.1, forward strand.
ACTTGCGCGGCAAGATGTTCTCCCTGCGCGAGGCCTTCGTGTTCGTGCTCGAGCCGCCCTCGGTGCCGGGCATCGGCACCGGCGGCGGCCTGAAGGGCTACGTGCAGGATCGCGCCGCGCGCGGCCTGCCGGCGCTCGAGGGCGCCACCTGGGCATTGGCCGGCGCGTCCGGGCAGACGCCGGGCCTCACCCAGGCGTTCACGCTCTTCAGCACGCGCACGCCGCAGATCTGGGCCGAGATCGACCGCACCAAGGCCGAGCAGCTCGGTGTGCCGATCGCGCGCGTGTTCGAGACGCTGTCGATCTACATGGGCTCGGGCTACGTCAACGACTTCAATATCCTGGGCCGCACCTACCGCGTGACGGCGCAGGCTGACGATCCCTATCGCCTGACCGTGCGCGACGTCGGCAACCTCAAGACGCGCAGCTCCAGCGGCGAGATGGTACCGATCGGCTCGGTCGCCACCTTCTCCGACACGACCGGCCCCTATCGCGTGGCGCGTTACAACCTCTATCCCGCGGCCGAGATGCAGGTGGCGCTAAAACCCGGCTTCTCGTCGGGGCAGGGCATCCGCGCCATCGAGGGCCTGGCCGAGAAGGTCTTGCCGTCCGGCTTCGGCTTCGAATGGACCGAGATCGCGCTGCAGGAGAAGCTCGCCGGCGACACGGCCATCCTGGCGTTCGGCCTGGCTGTCGTCTTCGTGTTCCTGCTGCTGGCGGCCCTTTATGAGAGCTGGCTGCTGCCGCTCGCGGTCATCCTGATCGTGCCGATGTGCGTGCTGGCGGCCATGGTCGGCGTCACCCTGCGTGATCTCGACCGCAACATCCTGGTCGAGATCGGCCTGGTGGTGCTGGTGGGCCTCGCGGCCAAGAACGCCATCCTGATCGTGGAGTTCGCGAAGCAGGCGCACGAGGCCGGCATGAACCGCTTCGACGCGGCGGTCAGCGCCGCCAAGACGCGGCTGCGGCCCATCCTCATGACCTCGCTCGCCTTCATCCTGGGCGTGGTGCCGCTGGTCGTGAGCTTCGGCGCCGGTGCCGAGATGCGCCAGTCGCTGGGCACGGCGGTGTTCTTCGGCATGCTGGGCGTCACCTTCTTTGGCCTGGTGTTCACGCCGGTGTTCTATGTCGTGAGCACCGGTCTCTCCGAGCTGCGCTTCAAGTGGCGCAAGCCCGATTTGCCGCCCGAGGCGACGTTCAAGCCCGATCAAATCTGAAGGAGGGCCCTGGCCAACGACGGCCAGGTGCTCCACTTCCTGCGGGCGGAGGAACCATGATGCTTGCCTCAAAGCCTGTCCGGATCGCGGCCTTCAGCGTCGGCGGCCTCGTGCTGCTGCTGGCGACCATCGGCCTCGGCTATTTCCCGTCCGCCGCCGAAAGCGCGAAGGTCGTGCCGCCCGCCACCGTCGATGAGCCCGCCGGGCAGTCGGCATCGGCGGTCGTCGTGCTGGCCGGCGGCTGCTTCTGGGGCGTGCAGGGCGTGTTCCAGCATGTCGACGGCGTCACCAGCGCGGTGTCCGGCTATGCCGGCGGCGCCAAGGAGACGGCGAGCTACGACAAGGTCACCTCGGGCCGCACCGGCCACGCCGAGGCCGTGCGCGTCACTTACGATCCGCGCAAGGTGAGCCTGGGTCGCCTGCTGCAAATCTATTTCTCGGTGGTGCACGATCCGACGCAGCTCAATCGTCAGGGGCCCGACGTCGGCACGCAGTACCGGTCGGCGATCTTCCCGGCGAACGACGAGCAGGCGCGCGTGGCCAAGGCCTATATCGGCCAGCTCGACCAGGCACGCGTCTATGGCGCCAAGGTCGTGACCACGATCGAGCCCGGCCAGGTCTTCTATCCGGCCGAGGGCTATCACCAGGACTACATGACGCTCCATCCGCGCCAGCCCTACATCGCCATGCACGACCTGCCGAAGGTCGACGCCCTCAAGCGGCTGTTCCCTCAGGCGTATCGCGCCGAGCCGGCGTTGGTCTCGAAGACCGGCATGTAAGCGGATCAGGCCGTCGCCGGACGTGGCGGCGGTCGCAGCAAGGCGAAGCTCACCTGCACGATGCCGGCGGTCAGCCCGATCGCGACGCCCAGCCGCCACGCCAGGTCGTAGGAGCCCAGCCGCTCGTATAAAAGGCCGCCGCCGAAGGCGCCTAAAAAGCTCCCGAGCTGGTGGCTCATGAAGGCCACGCCCTGGATCATCGCCTGCCAGCGCAGGCCGAACATCTCGGCGACCGAGCCCGCGACAAGGGGACCGACGCCCAGCCACAGAAAGCCCATCGCCGAGGCGAAGACGAGCGTGCCGAGCGGCGTCGGCAGCAGGACGAAATACCAGCCGAGCACGATCGAGCGGGCGATGTAGATGCCGCCCAAAAGGCCGAGCTTGGACCAGCGGCCGCCGGCCCAGCCGAAGAAAAGTCCGCCGAACACGTTGAACAGGCCGATCGCCGCCAGCGCCTGGGCGCTGAGTGTCGGATCCATGCCGCAGATCGCGAGATAGGACGGAAGATGGGTGGCGATGAACAAGAGCTGCATGCCGCAGACGAAGTAGGCCGCGGTCATCACCAGGAAGGACGGGCTTTTGAAGGCGCGCCCCAACGCATCCTTGGCCGAGTCGTGGCGCGGTCCGGCAGAACCGGCCGGCAGCGGCAAACGATCAACGCGGCCGGCGATCCAGGCGGCGGGCAACATGCCGATCGCCAGCACCAGGAAGCCCAGCACGCCGGCGCGCCAGCCGAAGTCGACGGCCAGCCATTGCCCCAGCGGCGCGGAGAGCAATGCGCCCAGCGAACCCGAGGCGGTGATGGCGCCCAGCACCAGGCTGCGCGAGCCGCTGGGCACGGCGCGCGAGCCGACGGCGAGCGCAATGGCCGTGGCAGTGCAGGCAAGCGCCACGCCGATCAGCAGGCCCGCCCCCAGCATGACGCCCAGCAGGCCCTCGGCGATGGCGAACAAGAACATGCCCGCGATGTAGAAGAGGCTGCCAACCAGCATCACCGGCCGGAAGCCGACGCGCACCGCGAGCGCGCCCGCCACCGGCTGCAGGAAGCCCCAGGCCAGGTTCTGCACCGACATCGCGAGCGCGAAGTCGGAGACGCTGACGGCGATATCGCGGGTGAGCGGCGGCATGATCAGCCCGAAGCTCTGCCGGATGCCCCCGCTCAGGCTCAGCATGATCGCCGCCCCGATCAGGATCGGCAGGGTCGGGCGCAGCTCTTTCAGGAGGCTCATGGGTTCGCCCTTGATTACACAGGTCTGTGTACCTTAGGCTCGGCAAACGGTCGGTCAACGGAAAAGTAAACAGGTCTATGTAACCAGTGCCACGATCCGAAACACGTTCGAACGAGATGCGCGAGCGCATCCTCGAGACGGCCGACCGGCTGTTCTACGGCCAGGGCATCCGGGCGGTCGGCGTCGACACCGTCGCGGCCGAGATCGGCATCTCCAAGCGCACGCTCTACAACTACTTTCCGTCGAAGGACGAGCTGATCGTGGCTTACCTGTCGCGGCGGCTGAAACCCACGCCGCCGTCCGATCTGCCGCCGGTGCAGCAGATTCTAGGCAACTTCGAGCGGCTAGAGCGCACCTTCGCCAGCGGCGTGTTCCGCGGTTGTCCGTTCGTCAATGCCGTGGCCGAGCTCAAGGAGCCGGCGCATGCCGCGAACAAGATCGCGCTCGCCTTCAAGGAGCAGCGCCGCTTGTGGTTTCGCGACCTGCTGGCGCGGCTCGAGGTCGATGATGCCGACACGCTGGCCATGCAGCTGCAAATCCTGGCCGACGGGGCGATCGCGACCGCGCTGGTGCGCGGCGATCCCAAGGTCGCCCGCACGGCCGGCGAGGCCGCGCAGGTCCTGCTGAAGGCCGCCGGCGTCAGGCTGCCGGCGGCACGTAGCGCTCGGCGTTAGCGGGCGGCGCGGGAAACCAGGCGGGCGATCTCACGCACCAGGCTGGCGACGACGGCGCCGCGCATGCGATGGGCGCGCTGGGCATAGACCTGGCGTTCGGAATGGCTGGGGTAGGCGATCGAGAACATGGAACCCTCCAAGAGTTGGAAGTTACTTAATTCCTTTCATCATTGTGATTAATCATGCCTGTTTGACTATCACTCGTGAATGTCGTTCATTAATTGCGCAATGATCGATCATACAAGCGAAATGGCCGCCTTCGTGCGCGTCGTTGATTCCAATGGCTTTTCCGCCGCCGCGCCGGTGCTGGGGCTGAGCCCGTCGGCGGTCAGCAAGCTCGTCACCCGGCTGGAGACCCGGCTCGGCGTGCGGCTGCTGCAGCGCACGACCCGCGCCCTGCACCTCACCCAGGAGGGCGAGGTCTTCTATGCCGCCGCCAAGCGCATCGTGGGCGAGATCGAGGCGCTGGAGAACCAGATCGTGGGCGAGAGCGGCACGCCGAGCGGCGTGCTGCGCGTGACGACCTCGCTCGCCTTCGCCACGCACCAGCTGGCACCGGTCCTGTCGGAGTTTTTGGCCCGCTATCCCCTGGTGCAGTTCGAGCTGCTGCCGACCGACCGCGTGATCGACATGGTCGACGAAGGCATCGACGTCGCGCTGCGCATCGGGCGGCTGGCCGACACCAGCTTCATGGCGCGCAAGATCGGCGAGGACAAACGCCTGATCTGCGCCGCACCGTCCTATCTCGCGCGCCACGGCACGCCGCAGCGGCCCGAGGACCTGCGCCGGCACAGCTGCATCGTGTCGCGCGACCATGCCTATCTCAACCGCTGGTCCTTCAAGGTCGACGGCGAGCTCGTCGAGATCGACGTGCGCGGCCGGGTCGCCGTCACCGAGGGCGAGGCGCAGATGCAGCTGGCCCTGCAGGGCATGGGCATCGTGCGGCTCACCAGGCTCACGCTCACCCAGGCGATCCGTGACGGCGCGCTGGTGCCGTTGCTCGGCGCGTTCTCGGCCGAGGAGGCGGTGGCCATCCACGCCGTCTATCCGCACCGCCGCCATCTCGCGGCCAAGGTGCCGGCCTTCGTCAATTTCCTGATCGAGAAGTTCACGCCGCCGCCCTGGGAGATTTGATGGAAGCATGATGCTCAACCTCAGCCAGATCGGTCGGATCGCGCTGCCGGTCGCCGACGTCGATCGCTCCGAGGCCTTCTATGAAAAGGTGGTCGGGCTTAAAAAGCTGTTCCGCTTCGGCGACCTCACGTTCTTCGACGCGGTCTTCACGTCCAAGCCGCATCTCATCGCCAAGATGGACGACCACGATCTCTGGATGGCCTTCTTCAACGATCCCGACGGCCACATCCTGGCGCTGATGCAGGAGGCGCCCAAGGGATACACGCCGCCGACATGATGCTAGGATCGGCGCAGCCAAACATATGAAAGTCGAGGAGGGGATATGGATCGCGACACGGACCTTTTTGTGCAGGCCTTCTGGGTCAAGTGCCGCGACGTCATCCGACCCGAGCTCGACCGTGCCGTCGATGAGCTGAAGGGCGCCGGCCACGACGCCAGCGTCTCGACCCAGGAATATTCGCCGGTCGCCGACCAGCTGCCCGACATCGGCCCCGTGCTCACGCTCACCGTGCATCCCAAGGGGGCGCCGGAGGGCCGCACGCTGCAGTTCCATGGCGACGTCGCCAAGGGCAACCTAGAAATCATCGGAGCGGGCGCCAAGGCGGCGCATCGCTACGAGCTCGCCAGCGTCGACGAGGCGGTCACCAAGCGCGAGATCGCCGACTGGCTGGCGGTGGCGCTCAACCATCATCCCTGATCGTCCGGAGAGAGAACCATGGCCGACGCCATCGACGACCTGTTTCGCCGCTTCGGCAAGGCCTTCAACAAGGCCGACGTCGAGGAGATCGCCGCCTGCGTGACCGACGACTTCGAATGGCGGCTGAATGCCGGAGGCTCCCCGGGCGGTCGCGTCCTCAGGGGCAAGGACGACCTGCGCGCGCATTTCGCCGACAAGAGCCGCGCCCATCGCGAGGCGCGCTTCTCGGAGGCGCGCATCCATCGCTCGGGCGACAAGCTGTTCGGCACCTTCCGCGTCACCGGCATCGACCATGCCGGCAAGCCGTTCGATCGCTATGGCATCGATCTCTACGAGCTCAGGGACGGCAAGATCGCGCTGAAGGACAGCTACCTCAAGGCCGACTGAGGAAGCGGAGCGCCGCCTCGCAATACATGGCGTAGACCGGGCCGATCGAGCTGATGTCGGCCCATTCGTCGGCCGCGTGCATGTTGCCGAAGCTGACGCCCGGCGCGCAGACCGTGGGAACGCCGCGCGCCGCCAGAAGATTGCCGATGTTGGAGGGGCCGCAGACATCGGCCGCGAACGGCCGGCCGAAGGCGGCACCCGCAGCCTCCGCAAAGCTCTGCACCAGCCGGTCGTCGCGCGGCACGACATAGGCCGGCCAGGAATCGACGATCTCGATGCCGGTTTGGCCATCGACGGCGCGCACGATGCCCTCGAGCCAGCGCGTGGCCGCCTCGGCATCGAAGGTGCGGGTGAGCCGGATGTCGACATGGGCGATCGCAAGATCGGGCACGACGCTGAAGCCCTGGCCGCCTTCGATGTGCGTCACCGTCGCCGCCGGTCCGAACGGGAAGGCGGCATCGGGCACGTCCGGGAACACCGGTTCGGCGAGCTTGAGCGCGAAGGCGGCAGCCTTGGTGAGCGCATTGACGCCACGGCGCTCAGCATCGCCCGAATGCGCGGCGACGCCTCCGAAGCGCAGCCGGGCGCGCAGGAAGCCGCGGCTGCCGGCAACGACGCCTTCGTTGCCCGGATAGCCCAGCGAGGCCGCATCGGGCGGGCGGCCGACGGCCTCGAGATAGGCGCGCACGCCGCCGAAGCGGCCGGTATGCTCGTCGGCGTCGAACAGCACATGCAGCGCGCCGCGCGGCAGGCCGGCTTCGGCAAAGTGTCGCGCGACATGGGCGAGGATCGCGACGCCGGCCTTGGAATCGGCGGCGCCACGGCCGAGCAGCCGGCCATCGCGCACCGCCCCGGAGAAGGGTGGCGCGCTCCACTGGCCGGGATCGCCGGCCGGCGCGGTATCGATGCAGGCGTCGAGGCAGAGCACAGGGCCGGGTGCGGCGCCGGCGATCTCGACGAGCACGGCGACGGCTCGGCCTCCACCATCGTTCAAGAGACGCGGCGCGAGGCCATTCTCCTGCAGCCACGTTCGCGCGACCGCGAGCACCGCTTCGGGTGAATCGATGCCGGCACAGGACGGTGTCGTCACCAGCCGCGATGCCAGGACGATGATGCTGTCGACGACGCTGTTGGGGGGAATTGCGTTCATCAAGGTGCGGGCCCAGCCATGGCTTGCTATACTAGGTCGATCAATGGAAATGACGAAGTCGACTCAGCCCCCGAGGCGACTGGACTCCAGCGATGCGGCCCTGCTTGGCGCGTTCATCGTGGTTGCCGTCCTCGGCACCTGGCAGAGATGCCTGCTGGTGAACGACGGCGCGGTCTATCTTGCCGCTGCCTGGCTCGGCAACGCCTGGGACCTGTTCTACGACCAGAACACCGGACGCGCGGTTTCGACGCTGCTGCAGTTCGGACCGGCGTGGGCGCTGCGGCCGCTGTTCGCCAACGCGCCCGATGCCTTCATGGTCGCGGCCCATGCGCTCTACTTCGCGGTGCCGCTCGCGCTGTGGCTGGTGCTGCGCCTGGTCGAGCCGCAACGCCTCTACTCGCGGCTCTATCTCGCGATCGTCCTGGCGTTGGTGTTCTTCACGTCCGAGATGGTGCAGGGCATCGGCCTATGGATGATCTGGCTGGCCCTGTTCGCCGATCCGGCGCGCCCACGTGTCGTCACGGCCATCGCCACCGCCGTGCTGGCCGTGGCTCTTGCCTTCACCCATCCGGGCATAGCGCTGTTGAGCCTGATGGTCGGGATCTGCGGCGGGGCACTCGGCCTGCTCGGTCTGCCTTTCCCACGACGCCTCGCGGTCGGGGCGTTGGCGATGGGCCTGTTCCTGACCGCCGTCTACTTCGCGCTCGCGGGGACGTTCTCGCCGACCAACCCGACGATCGCCGCTCAGCATGCCGGTTCGCGGTACGACTACATCAATCCGATGTGGATGCTGGGCACGCTGGGCTTCTTTCCCGTGCTGATCGCGCTCTGGCTGCTGTTGCTGGCGCCCGGACTGGAAAGCGCCGGGCTGCGTTGGCGCCTGTCGCAACGCGCCATCCTCATTGTCGGCGCCATCGGCCTGGGGTTCGCCCTCGGCGGCGCGCATATCCTGACCTGGATCTTCGCCCGGCAGACCGCGCCCTATACGCTCGCGCTGGCGCTCGCCCTGGCGCTGGCATCACCGGTGGCGGCATGGTCGATGGCGGCGCGACGGCCGTTGGTGATCTATTCCGGCATCATCGTCGTCGCCGCACTTTCCTACACCGTCGATCTCGCGCTGTTCTCCCGCGCCGTCGAGGCGCAACTCGCGCCCTTGGAAGCCAACGACGCCGCGCCACCCCGCTTCGTCGAGATCAAGCGGTCGCCGCCGCCGGCCGTACAGGCTTTCGCGCGGGGCTATTTCAAATGGATCGCCGGCGACAACTACGTCCGTGATGTCGTCCTGTACGACTACGGCGGGCAGCGCATGACCTTCGCCTTCTACACGTTCTTCCAGTCGGGCCGGCGCGTCGTGCTGTTCCGTCCGCTCGACCAGCCCGGCGAATGGATTCCCTTCGAATGCGCTCCCGTCGACCGCGCGCTCGACCGCCCGCATGACGTGATCGATGCGCGCATGCTGCGCTTCCTGCGCGAGCGCTATTGCGTCGGCAAGACCTAGCCATGCAACGCACCGCCTTCGATGCCTGCGACGCCGTCCTGCTGGCGGCGTTCGCGCTGACGGCCGGGCTGGGTACCTGGACCAGCGCCCTGCTGGTCAATGACGGCACGTTCCTGCTGTCGGTCGGCTGGCTGGGGAACGCCTGGGATCTCTACTTCAACCAGCTTGCCGAGCGATCGGTGTCGACGATGGTGACGTTCGGGCCAGCCTGGCTGCTGCGCTGGGCGCTCGGGCTGTCGTCGGATGCCTACATGGCGCTGGCGCATCTCCTTTATTTCGCGGCGCTGCTGGTGCTTTGGCTGGCGATCCGGCGGGTCGAGCCGCATCGCATCTTCTCCCGGCTCTATATCGCCTTCGCGCTGGCGCTGGCCTATTTCCCGACCGAGCTTCTGGTCGCGGTCGGGCTTTGGACGATCTGGGCGGCGTACATCGCCGAGCCGGCGCGGTCACGCCTGGCGATCATGATCGCCACCCTCTGCTTCGCGCCGCTGCTTTGCCTGTCCCACCCGATCACCGCGCTGATGAGCCTGATCTATCTCGCGGTCGGCGGCGTTCTTTCAGCCACCGGCCGTCCGTTCCCGCGTCACACGCTGATGGCCATGGCCGCCATGGCGGTGCTGGTGTTGGCCGGATACCTCGCGACGTCGACCTTCCTGTCGCCCAGCAATCCCACCATCGCCGCGCTGCACGCGACCGCGCGCTACGACTACATCGACCCGATCTGGATGATCGGCACCCTGGCCGCGTTTCCCGTCCTGGCGGCGCTGTGGTTCCTGCTGCTGGCGCCCGGCCTTTTGGGCATCGGGCTTCGCGCGCGCGTGGTGCAGCCCATCGTCATCATCATGGCCGTCGTCGGCCTGTGGTTCGCCGCCAACGGCACCAGCCTGCTCACCTATCTGTTCGCCCGCCACAGCGCCACGCATGTGTTCGCCGTGGCGCTCGCGCTTGCCCTGGCAAGCCCCGCGCTGCACTGGCTCGATCGCGCGCGCCGGCCGTTGATGCTCTATGCGGCGATCGTGGCGGTCGCCGCCGTCTCCTACAACGTCGACCTCTTTCTGTTCGGCCGCTTCGTCGACCGTCATTTGACGGCAGGCCTGACCGACGTCGACAAGCTGCCGCCGACCGACTGGCCGCGGCTGCGCATGCGGGCGCCGGTCGACGCCAGCACCTTCTTCAAATGGACGGCGGCGCCTGACTATGTGCGCGACGTCGTCGTGCCGGACTACCAGCGCTACATCCATTCGCTGGCCTTCTACAGCTTCTTCCGCTCCGGCCGCCGCGCTGTCCTGTTCCACACCCTGCCGCAGGGCTATTGGACGCCCTTCGAATGTCCCGCGGCCCGGCGTGCTCTCGCCGGCGCCCGCGACGACCTCGATCGCCAGTTCCTGAAATTCCTCAGCGAGACTTATTGCGTGCGCTGACCAGCACGGCCGCGAGCAGCAGCAGCAGAGACACGCCCGAGATTACCCAACCCCATCGTTCGACAGGCAAAGCCGTGCGTTCCAGTCGTGCCTCGGTGTGGCCGACCGGTGCGGTGAACGAGAGCAGGCGCAACGGCTCGGAGGGAACGAGGGCAGGGCCCGTATCGATCTGCCAGGCCGGGAAGAAGAAGCGCCGCAACACCACGTTGGTCGGCGCGGCACTGTCGACGGTGATGGCCATCGCGCCGAAGCGCTCGCTATCGGCCCTGCACGTCGCGGCGGCCGGGGCGCAGGAGATTGCCGGCGTGTCCTTGAGCTGCTCCAGTCCGAGATCGTGGTAGCGCGAGCCCGCAAGCTTGTAGCCGGCGGGCTGGTATTCCTTGACGTCGTGCCGGTCGAGCGTGCCGGTACGCCACACGAACTCGGCGCGCGCCCGCGCATCGGTCACGATCAGGACCGCACCCGGCACCAGGGCGACGCCCGCGGCGGCGAGGACATAGACGACGCCGCGGCGGACCTCGCCAAGCGGCGTCAGGCAAAGCGCGGTCAGCAAGGCGAACTCGACGACCATCAGCAGCCGCCAGGGGAACTGCACCTTGCCGACCAGCGGCAGGTCCCAGAACCACGGCAGCAGGCCCGCGATCAGGATCAGGCAGGCGAGGCTCAGCGCCACCCAGAAACCGAGCTCGCGCCGGCCCTCGCCGTCGGGGACCTGCAGCAGGGCAAGGCACAGGCCCGCGGCCAACAGGGCGGCGGCGAGCACGATCGAGCCGATCACGCGCATGGTGTCGGGATCGACCCAGCGCTCGGGCGCCATCACGAACCAGTTGCTGGCGCGGTAGAACGACGTCCAGAGCTCGTGCGCCGAGATCCAGGATTGCAGCTCCATCGCCGGCAACAGATAGAGGGCCGCAAGGCCGATCCCCAGCGCGCCGCCGGCGGCGCAGCGCACCAGCGGCGCGGGCGAGCGTGTGGTGAACAGCACATAGGCCGGGATCACCGTGATCGAGCACAGCAACGCGGTCGGCAGATGCGACAGCAGGAGGGCTGCGTAGGCCAAGGCCAGCAGCGGCAGGCCCCATCGCGCTTTTTCGATCATGAAGCGCAGCGCCAGCATCACGACCGGCAGCATGGCGTAGGCGGTGGTTTCAGCGAAGGCGCCGCGTGTGTAGTTGTCGAACAGGTGATAGGGCGCGGCCATGTAGGCGACGGCGCCGACCAGGGCCGCCGTCCGCTTGCCGCTGGCCCTGAGCAGCCAGGCGTGCATGGCGAGCCCGGACAGGAACAGGATCACGGTCGTGCTCACGGCCAGGCGATAGGACACCGACAGCGCGTTGGCGGTGACGATGCTCACCAGGGCGTCGATCCAGAATGGCAGAGGCGGATAGAAGTAGAAGGCGGGACTGCCCAGGCCATCGAACGAGTCGGGCATCCAGCGCGGATAGACGGTGCCGGCGCGGAATTGGTCCGCGAACTGGCTCGCCCAGGTGAGGTTTTGCGGCGAGCTGTGGCTGATCAGCGTGCCCAGCACCAACGTCGGCAGCAGCAGCACTACAGCCGCTGCCGCCAGGACAAAGGCGGGACGGCGCAAAGGCTAGTCCGCCGCCTGCCTTTGCGCGGTGCGGTCGGGCGTCAGGCTGTAGGTCGTGAAGCGCTTGTTGAGCGAGGGCATCGGGCAGGCCTCGAGATGGCCTTCGCCCGGCCGCATCAGGATCATGGCCGTGGTCGCCGTCGCCACGCCGCGCGTGTTGAGGCGCGGCGGCCGGCACACCGACCAGGGCGAGTTCCAGTCGTCGAAGAAGGCCGAGCGGAAATCGTCCAGTGTGAGCTTGCCGCGCTTGGGGCTGAGCTGGTCGCGCACGCGCTTGTCGCGATAGATCGAGCAGGGCGTCTCGGCGAGCCCGGTGTCCTTCACCTGGGCGCGCGCCGAATCGGCGATCCAGTGATTGGCGTGCACATAGACGCCGCGATCGGGCGCGATCCAGAACGTGTTGTCGGGCGCACATTCGAAGCCGAAGGCCTCGCCGCCGCAGTGGCTCACCGCCATGTGGTTGGAGCCGAGCTTGGGCGTCGACATGATGGTGTGCACCGCATTGGCGAGATAGGCGCTCTCCAGCACCTTGCGGCGGATGAAGGGCAGCGGGATGCCCGGGCCGCACTTGTAGTCGCGGTCGCATTGCAGGGCGTTGGCCGTGAGCCCGATGCCGGCCGAGTTCAGGCCCGAGCGGGCCAAACCGCCGGCTTCGGTGAAGGTCAGGATGTCGGGGCCGTCGTCGCGATGGATGCGCAAGAGGACGCCGGTCTCGGCGCACTCGGCGCGCCAGTCCCAGTTCTGGCCGTGCAGCAGCACGCCGTCGGCGCTGGCTTCGGGCAGGGCGAGGGCCGCGGTGCAGCCGTCCGGCACCTGCCGGGCTTCCTGCTCCTGGCGCGCGGCGGCCACCATCTCGGTGCGGGCATTCATCAGCACCACGGCGGCGAAGGGCTCGTTCGCGCCCTCGGCAATGCCGCGCATCTCCTCGATATAGGTCGGGTCGAACTTCTCGATCGACGGCACCAGCGCCTCGGCGCGGCGCTCGAGCTCGGCCCAGTCGACGCCGCTCTTCAGCAGCGATTCGGCATACATCTTGGCGCCGCGGCGCAGCCGGTCGGCCGCAGCCTTGCCGTGGGTGCGGCCGCGTTCGCGCGGGCCGCCAGAAAGGTCGATCAGGGGGAAAGGAGCGTAGTCGGTCATGCGGTGTCCTGTGGGCGTCCCGGCGAGGTCGACGGCAACATACACCGGGATTCAAAGCTGGTGCAGCCGCGCGAAATGGGCAAATCTCCCGCGGGGGCCTAGAAAACCGTTTCACTTTTGCACGTTGGCGGAGCCTGGGCTTCGAAACTTGGGGGAAATCGATATGACAACTGCCGATAAAGCTGCATCGTCGCTGCCGCCGATCTGGATACAGGACAAGGCCTTCGTCACCGGGCCCACGTCGTCGCCGGTGCGGTTCATGGTCCGCGGCGTGGCGCTCGCCTCCAACCACACGATCCTCGATTACCACGACATGCTCCGAGACGAGCACCATGCGTACATCAAGGACGTGATCCTGCCGAAGCTGCTCGAGCTCAACGCCAATGTGGTAAGGGCCTACAGGGTCGATCCGGGGGCGAGCCACGCCAAGACGATGAACCTGTTCGCCAGCAACGGCATCTACGTCGTCGTCGGACTGACATCGCCCGACAACTCCATCGACATGATGAAGCCGCAGTACACCTACAATCTCTACATGCGCGGCTGCAAGATCATCGATGAGTTTCAGGCCTATTCGAACACCTTCGCTTTCCTGACGTCGAACGAGCTGGTGTACCCCGGCCAGATCTACCAGAACGTGACGAAGAAGTCGGATGCGCCCGGCATCGAACGCAAGGCCGCCGCGGCCGACAAATCCTTCATGCGGGACATGAAGGCCTACATGGCGAGCCAGAGCTATCGGCAGATACCGGTGGGCATGGCGATGCAGGATGGCGCAGAGAGCTCGTTCACCCCGGCGCAAAAGGCCGCCCACCTGATCGGCACCGATGTCGTGGCCAGGTACTACGCCTGGAAGGCTCCGACGGCGCCGACAGCGTGTGCCGATTTCATCGGCATCAATGCCTACCGCTATATCGCGGGCGGTCCGATGAGCTCGTACGACGGACTGGCCAACGAAGTCTCCATGCTGAACGTTCCGGTTTTCCTGACCGAATCAGGCGGCCAGCCCTCCCCGCCCGTCAAGCGCGACTGGCTGATCGTCCCGCAGATGTACAGCGAGACGCTGCTTCGCCATAACCTGTCCGGCCAGGTCGCGTTCCAGTTCTTCGAGATGGAGGGCCAGAATATGGGGCTCTACATCCAGTCATCGGACCCGACCAAGACCGGGCTGCAACACGGCCCCTATGGCGGCGTGACGGCGCTCAAGGCGGAGTTTGCTATTGCAAAGGGTCTTCTGCCCATCAACCTGCCGCCATCCGTCACACCGTCGAAACTGCCGCCGACGACCTGTCATCCGGACCTGCAGGCGTCGTTCACGACGCCCGATACGTCCGTCACCTTCATGAACTACGCCAATGTCGCGGTCGCCGTCGTTCAAGGAGGTTACCTGTATGGCACCCTTCCAGCCGGCTCGACGACCAATCCGACGTCGCAGACCTTGACGGTCTGCCAGGCATTGCAGACCGACATCCTGTGCCCCTCGCAGAGCTGGGCGATGGTCTGCAGCGTGGCGCCAGGCGCCCTGACCAACGGCAACACCGTCGCCAACAACGTCGGTTGGGGTGGCTCCTGCAACGTCTCGTGAGGGCCTAGAACGGCTTCAGCACGACGAGGAACACGATGGCGATCATCAGCAAGGTCGGCACCTCGTTCCACCAGCGATAATAGCGGGCGGGCCTGACGTTCCGGTCCGCCTCGAAGTCCTTGCGCCAGCGGCCGTAGAGGTGGTGGACCAGCGTCAGGCCCACCACCAGAGCGAATTTCACCTGCCACCAGCCGGCGTGCCACCAGTCGCCGCGCCAGGCGAGGGCGAGGCCAAAGATCCAGACCAGGATCATGGCCGGGTTCATGATGCCGCGCAGCAGGCGGCGCTCCATGATCTTGAAGGTCTCGCTCTGCTTGGAACCTTTCTCGGTGTCGGCGTGATAGACGAACAGGCGCGGCAGGTAGAGCAGGCCCGCCATCCAGGCGATGACGGCCACGATGTGCAACGCCTTCAGGATCTCATAGAGCATCGCGCACCAGCCTCGCGAGACCCGCGATGAACAACGGGTGGGTGCCGACGGTGGGCACGCGGATGTAGGTCGGCACGCCGACCTCGTCGGCGAGATGGCGGTATTCGATGTCGAGCTCGACCAGGGTCTCGGAATGCTCCGACACGAAGGACAGCGGGTAGAGCACGACCGAGACGTTGTCGGCGCCGGCGCGCGTGATCTCGGCGTCGGTCGACGGCCCGATCCATTTCAGCGGGCCGACGCGGCTTTGATAGCAGACCGACCAGTCGAGATCGCCACCGAGCACATGGACGATGGCCTTGGCCGTCTGCTCGACCTGGCTCTGATAGGGATCGCCTGCCTTGATCACGCGCTCGGGCAGCCCGTGCGCCGAGAACAGCACGCGATGGTGCGCGGTATCGACCTGGGCCAGGCCTTCCTTCAAGAGCTCGACGGAGGCCGCGATGAATCCCAGCTCGGTCGGATAATCCTTCACGACTGTGGTCGGCACCTTGAACTTCGCCGTGTCGTCCCACGCCTTGAAGGAGGATTCCGTCGTCGCCGTTGAGTACTGCGGATAGAGCGGCAGCAGCACGATGCGATCAGGCTTGAAGCGTTCGACCGAACGCACGACCGCCTCGGTCATCGGATGCCAGTAGCGCATGCAGACATAGCCGCGCCATTCGTGCTCGCTGCCCAGCGCTTCCTCGAGCGCGCGCGCCTGCGCCTCGGTCTGGCCGAGGATGGGCGAGGACCCGCCGATCTTGTCGTAGATTGCCCGCGCCGTCGGCGCGCGCCGGCGGGCTAGAAAGCTCGCCAATGGCCCGCGAATGAAACCGGGCACGCGCAGGATCGCGGGATCGCCGAACAGGTTGCGCAAGAAGGGCTGCACCGCTTCCAGCGAATCCGGTCCACCGAGATTGAACAGGATGATCGCGATCTTCACGAGGTGGATGGCTTCCAGTTGTGCACGATCTCGACAAGCTGGGCGACGTGCTCGGGCGGCGTTTGCGGCACCACGCCATGGCCGAGGTTGAAGATGAAGGAACCATGCCCGAGCTTGTCGAGGATGCGCGTCGCCTCGCGCTCGAGCGCGGCCCCTCCGGCGACCAGCATCATCGGATCGAGATTGCCTTGCAGGCAGATATGCGGCTGCAGCTCCCGTGCCGCCCAATGGGCGCCGATGCCAGTGTCGATCGACAAGGCGGCGAAGGCATCGCTGCGGCGATACATCAAGGTCGCCGGGCCGATGGCGCGCGGAAAGGCGATGATCGGCGTCTTTGGGTGGCGGACATGGACGGCATGGGCGATGCGCACCATGGGCTCGAGCGACCAGCTGAAAAGCTGCTCCTCCGGCAGCAGGCCGGCCCAGGTGTCGAAGAGCTGTACGGCATCAGCGCCGGCCTCGATCTGATTGACGAGATGATCGACGATTGCGTCGACCAGAAGATCGATCAGGAGGCCGAAGGAATCGGGATGGCGGTAGGCCCAGGCCTTCACCTTGGCGAAGTCGCGACTGCCACCGCCTTCGATCATGTAGCAGGCGAGCGTGAAGGGCGCGCCGGCGAAGCCCAACAGCGCGGTCTCCTTCGGCAGCTCGGCACGGGTCCGTCGGATCGCCTCATAGACCGGCGCCAGTTTCTCCGGCAAGCGTGCCCGGGTGAGCTTGCCGAAATCGGCCGGATCAACCAACGGCTCGAGCTTGGGTCCTTCACCCTCCTCGAACCAGACCTTCTGGCCGAGGCCATCGGGCACCACCAGGATGTCGGAGAAGATGATCGCTGCGTCGAGGCCGAAGCGCCGCACCGGCTGCAGCGTCACCTCCATGGCCCTGTCGGGCGTGTAGCAAAGATCGAGGAACGAGCCCGTGTTCGCCCGGACGGCGCGATACTCCGGCAGATAGCGGCCGGCCTGGCGCATCAGCCAGATCGGTGGCGTCGGAAAGCGCTTTCCGGCCAGCGTCTCCAGAAATTTCCCGGTGCTCACTGCTCATCCCTCATGCTTCCTCTTACTCTATTCATAATAGGTAGTAGCAGTAGTAGGGGGTGTGCCACATGGGGATGCGCCCTATTGGTCGGGCGTCCCCAGGCGGCTGTGGATCGGCCAAGGCCGATTCGACGGGCTTTCACCGCTGGATTCCCGATTCACAGCCCATTCTTCCCAGTCTGTCCGCAAGGGATGGGAACTGGCATCGGCCGGGCGAGTCGTGTCCTGAATCGGCCCTGTCGGCGCGGTCGTGCCTCCTATCCCCGTCTTGCCCGCGCCAATCCCGCGTTTCTCCCCGGGTCGCTGTGGGGTAGAAAAGACCGTGGCCAACCGAAACTTCCATGTCCATCTCGTCTCCGACTCGACCGGCGAGACGGTATCGAGCGTGGCGCGCGCCTGCCTTGTGCAATACGAGGGCGTGTTCGTGCAGGAGCATGTCTGGTCGCTGGTCCGCACCAAGGGCCAGATGGACAAGGTCATGCAGGCCGTCGAGCGCGACCGCGGCCCGGTGCTCTATACGCTGGTCGATCCCGAATTGCGCGACCTGGTGCGCGATCACTGCCGGCGCCTGCAGCTTCCGTGCGTCGGCGTGCTCGACCAGGCGATGAGCGTGCTGGCCGTGCACTTCCATTCCAAGAGCGAGCAGTGGCCCGGTCGCCAGCATCAGCTCGACGAAGGCTATTTCGACCGCATCGACGCCATGCACTACACGCTGGCGCACGATGACGGGCAGTCGACGCATGATCTGGAGGATGCCGACGTCATCCTGGTCGGCCCCTCGCGCACCTCCAAGACGCCGACCTGCGTCTATCTCGCCAATCGCGGCGTGCGCGCGGCCAACGTGCCGCTGGTGCCGCTGGTCGATCCGCCGCCGGCGCTCGAAACCGCGAAGCGGCCCTTGATCGTCGGGCTGATCACCGATCCCGAGCGGCTGGTGCAGATCCGCGTCAATCGCCTGCGCCTGCTGCAGCAGAACGTCGAGACCGATTACACCGACATGGACAACGTGCAGCGCGAGATCCAGGAAGCGCGCCGCCTTTATGCCCGCCGCAAGTGGGCGACCATCGACGTCACGCGCCGCTCGATCGAGGAGACGGCGGCGGCGATCCTGCAGATGCTGGCAGTGCGCCGCGAGCAGCGCCTGCAGGCGACGGAATAGCCATCGACACGGAAAGGGAGGCGATCATGCGTATTCGTCATCCTCGGGTTGGACTTGCAGTTGGTCTGATTTTTGCTGCTTCGAGCGCACTCGCCGCGAATGGCATCGACGTCACGCGCGGCCAGGACGCGATGGTGTTCGGCAACTGCGTGCCGAGCCTCATGGTCGAGAACAAGTCGGCGGAGACCATCGATTATCTGCAGGTCGATGTCGTCGTCGCTTTGGAGAACGGCCAGGAACGCACCGTCGAATTGAAATCGGCATACCGCGAGGGTGTGCTCTATCCGATCGGGCCCGGAGGGAAGGCGACGTTGAAACAGCATCTCGATACATCCAAGGGCCTGGGAGTGGGCTGCGGCGACCTGAAGACACGCCGCGTGGTGCGCACCATTTGCGAAGCCGAAGGCGGCAGGTCCTGCGCTTCGTCGGTGTCGGTCCAGCCATGATCAAGCGCAGGACATTCGTCGGCGCGGCCGGCGCCTCGTTGCTTGCGGCGCCGGCGCTCGGCCAGGCTTTTCCGAACAAGCCGCTGAAGGTGATCGTGCCCTATCCGCCCGGCGGCGGCACCGACGGGCTTGGCCGCATCACCTGCGAGTTCCTGTCCCAGAAGCTCGGCCAGCCGATCATCGTCCAGAATGTCGGTGGCGCCTCGGGGACCGTGGGGTCCGAGCAGGTCCGCCGGGCCGATCCCGACGGCTATACGCTGTTGTTCAACGCGAGCCTGTTCGTGCTGGGCAAGACGGTGGTGCCGACCTGCCCCTACGATCCGCAGACCGACTTCCGCGCGGTCGCTCAGGCGGGCGAGGCGCCGCTGGTGCTGATCCTGAACAACAACGTGCCGGGCACCGACTATGCCAGCACCATCGAGGCCATCGCAAAGGAGCCGAAGAAGTACTTCTTCGCCCTGTCCTCAGGCGGCTCGGCGGGCCACGTCGCCACGCTGGCCTTCCTGAAGCGCACCGGCCTGCCGCTCGACACGATTCTCTACAAGGGCACCGCGCCGGCCAACACCGACCTGATGGCGGGCAACGTCCAGCTCTTCATGGATCCGTGGACGGCGACC
Source organism: Reyranella sp. (assembly GCA_021732285.1). Classification (GTDB taxonomy): domain Bacteria; phylum Pseudomonadota; class Alphaproteobacteria; order Reyranellales; family Reyranellaceae; genus Reyranella. The sequence goes on from JAKFVH010000296.1 coordinate 20,761, forward strand.
CTGCCGCTCGCGACCTCGGGCCGGGCGCGCGGCCTGTTCGTCACCTCCAAGGAGCGCACCTCGCTTGCGCCCAACATCCCGACCGCCCACGAGGTCGGGCTAAAAGACTTCTTCATCAGCTCCTGGTACGGCCTGTGGGCGCCCAAGGACACGCCCGATCCCATCGTCGACAAGCTCGCCGCGGCGATGGCGGAAGTCTCCAAGGATCCTGCCTTCATCGCCAAGACCACGTCGCTCGGCATCGTGCCGACGGCGCGCGGACCCAAGGAATTCGCCGCCTTCATCAAGGCCGAGGTCGAGATCAATACGGCGCTGCTGAAGGAGTCGGGGTTCAAGCCGGAGTGACAGCGAAGCTGTCATCCTGAGCGAAGCGAAGGATCTTTTTTTGGAGCAGATCCCTCGCAAAGGCTCGGGATGACGGCCACGGGCCGTCACTCAGCCGCCTTGGGCACCGGCTCAAACCGCGCGTCGAAGTCGCGGATGGATTTCTCGACGGTGCCGGCGACCTGCTTGAGCTTGTCCTGGTTGACGACTTTTAGGCCAAACAGGTCCTTGACGTAGAACACGTCGACGGCGCGCTCGCCGTAGGTCGTGATGTGGGCCGAGGCGATCTGCAGGTTCATGCGCGTCAGCGCGCGCGTCACCACGTGCAGGAAGCCCGGGCGGTCGCGGCCGTTGACCT
>JAKFVH010000116.1 GCA_021732285.1 Reyranella sp.
ACCCTTGGCGACGTCGAGGTCGATGCCCTGCAGGACCTTCTTGGGCCCGAAGGATTTCGTGACGCCGCGGAGGGAGATCTTCGGAGACATCGGAATCAGATCTCCTCCCCCGTCATACGGGGGAGGGTAGGGAGTGGGCAGGCCTCAGTCGCGCTGCGTGCCAATTTCAGATCTTCAACGTTAGACATCTCGTGTGGGGCTTTCCCCCTCCCTTACCCTCCCCCGTATGACGGGGGAGGGAAATGATTCAGCGCGCGAAAAAAGCTTCGGTGATGAAGTAGTTGAAGGTCAGGATCAGCGCCGAAGCCGACACCACGGCATTGGTCGTCGCCGTGCCGACGCCTTGGGCGCCGCCCTTGGACGTGTAGCCGTGGTAGCAGCCCATCAGGGAGATCAGGAAGCCGAACACCGCGGCCTTGACCAGGCCGGAGAAGACGTCCTCGAACTGCAGGAAGTCGATCGTGTTGCGCAGGTAGGCAACGTCGTTGAAGTCGAGCTTGTAGACGCCGACCAGAAAGCCGCCCAGCACGCCGATGATGTCGGCGATCAGCACCAGGATCGGCAGGGTGACGATGCCGGCGATCAGGCGCGGCACCACAAGGTACTTGAAGGGATTTGTCGAGAGCGTGGTGAGCGCGTCGATCTGCTCGGTGACGCGCATGGTGCCGATCTCGGCCGCCATTGCCGCGCCGACGCGGCCCGCCACCATGAGCGAGGCCAGCACGGGCCCGAGTTCGCGGGTCAGCGACACGACGACGATGTTGGGGATGGCCGATTCGGCGGAGAAGCGAGAAAAGCCGGTGTAGCCTTGTAGCGCCAGCACCATGCCGGTGAAGACGGCGGTAAGGCCGACCACGGGCAGCGAGTAGTAGCCGATCTCCATTATCTGGCGGACGATCTGCTGGCGGTACCACGGCGGCGTGAGCGCACAGCGGATGGCCTGCAGGGCGAAGGAACTGACCGAGCCGATCGCCTCGAGGAAGGCGAGGGTCATGCGTCCGAGCAGGGTGACCAGCGGGATGCTCACGGCGATGTCTCCGGCGCGTTGTCCGGGTCGCTCTCCGGCTGATCGACATAAACTCGGGCATAGCGCCGGCCGAGCGCGGTCATGACCTCGTAGGCGTTGGTGCGCGCATGGTCGGCGAGGTCGTCGGCCGTCATGTGCGGGCCGAGGATCTCGACCACCGCACCGGTCTCGCACAGGGCTTCGGGAACTTCGGTCACGTCGATCGTCACAAGGTCCATTGAAATGCGGCCGATCACGGGCACGCGGTGCCCGGCGAGATGGACGTGGGTGCGGTTGATGAGGATACGGAAGTAGCCGTCGGCATAGCCCAGCGCGATCGTGGCCACGCGGGAAGGCCGGGCTGACCGCCAGGCGCCACCGTATCCAACGGTCTGGAAAGCGTCAATTCGGCGGGTCTGCAGGATGCGCGCCTGCAGGGTCACCACCGGCAGCATCGGATTGTCGCGCCCGGGCAGCGGGTTGATGCCATAGAGCGCGGCACCCGGGCGCAGCATGTCGAAATGGTAGTCGGGCCCGAGGAAGATGCCCGAGGAGTTGGCGAGCGAGGTCGGCGCGCCCGGCATGGCGCGCACGAAATTGCGGAAGCGCGAGAGCTGCTCGCCGTTGATGGCGTTGTTGGGCTCCTCGGAGGCCACGAGATGGCTCATCAGCAGGGCAAGACGCAGGCCGCGCAGGCGGCCGCGCTCGTTGACCAGCACCTGCGCCTCCTCGGCGCCGAAGCCCAGCCGGTGCATGCCGGTGTCGATGTGGATGATGGCGTCGAGCGGCCGATTGAAGCGCTGGGCGGCAGCGCGCCAGGCGTTGAGCTGGCCGAGATGGTTCAGCACGGGCGTGAGGTTGTGTTCGACGAAGTCGGCGTCGGTGTTGGCTAAAAGGCCGTTCAGCACATAGATCGGGTGCTCGGGCATGGCCTTGCGCAAAGCGATGCCTTCCTCGAGATGGGCGACGAAGAACTGCCGGCAGCCTTCGACCGCAAGCCGCGGGCCGACGATGGTGGCACCCGTGCCATAGGCGTCGGCCTTGAGCACGGCGGCGCAGTCGACCGGTCGGCCCGCCGCACGGCCGGCGTCGCGCAGGCCGCGCCAGTTGGCGGCGATGGCGCCGAGGTCGACGGTGAGAATCGCCCCGGCCCGGCGCGCGGCGTCGTCGGAAGAAGACATGGCGGTCTAATACAACGACTTCCTCCCCTTCGCGGAGTCCGCGAAGGGGAGGTGTCGCCGTCTTACGGCGACGGAGGGGTCAGAAGCGCGATTTGGCTCATGACCCCTCCGCCCTCGTATGACGAGGGCACCTCCCCACGCTTCGCGTGGGGAGGAAGGCGTCAACAAGATCATTCGAACACCGGACCCGGCCCTTCGCCGTCGGCGGCCAGGTTGCCGAACTTGGTGAACTGGCCTTCGAACGACAGGCGCACGATGCCGGTGGGACCGTGGCGCTGCTTGGCCACGATCACCTCGGCCTTGCCGTAGGTCTGCTCGCAGCGTTGCCGCCAGCCCTCGTGGCGTTCGTTGAAGCGCTGGTCGCTCTCGTCGGCGCGGCGGCTCGGCTCGGAGCGGGTGAGGTAGTACTCCTCGCGATAGACGAACATGACGACGTCGGCGTCCTGCTCGATCGAGCCCGATTCGCGCAGGTCGGCGAGCTGGGGTCGCTTGTCCTCGCGCTGCTCGACGGCGCGGCTGAGCTGCGACAGGGCGAGCACCGGCACGTCGAGCTCCTTGGCCAGCGTCTTCAGACCACGGGTGATCTCCGAGACCTCCTGCACGCGGTTGTCCTGGCGGTTCTTGCCCGAGGGCGAAAGGAGCTGGAGGTAGTCGACGACCAGCAGGCCGAGCCCGTGGGTGCGCTTCAGCCGGCGGGCGCGCGTGCGCAAGGCGGCGATCGAGAGCGCCGGCGTGTCGTCGATGAAGAAGTTGAGGTGCTCCAGCTCGTGGCTGACCGACAGGACCTTGTCGAAGTCGCTGCTTATAAGCTCGCCCTTGCGGATCTTCTCCGAGGGCACCTCGGCCTGCTCGGCGAGCATGCGGGTGGCGAGCTGCTCGGACGACATTTCGAGCGAGAAGAAGCCCACGACCGCGCCGTCGACCGCCTTGGGCTTGCCCTCGACGATCTCCTCGCGATAGGCGCGGGCGGCATTGAAGGCGATGTTGGTGGCGAGCGCCGTCTTTCCCATCGACGGACGGCCGGCCAGGATGATGAGGTCCGACCGGTGCAGGCCGCCCAGAAGCTGGTCGAGCTGGAAGAGGCCGGAGGCGACGCCGGTGAGCTGGCCGACGCGGTGATAGGCCGCTTCGGCCGCGACCGTGGCCTCGGTCAGGGCGACGCGGAACGGCTTGAAGCCGCCTTCGGTCTGGCCGGAGCTCGCGAGGTCGTAGAGCTTCTTCTCGGCCGTCTCGATCTGGTTCAGCGCGGTTTCGTCGACGTCGCCGCCGAACGCGCCGTTGACCACGCCCTCGCCGAGATCGATGAGCTGGCGGCGCAGATAGAGGTCGTGCACCGCCTGGCCGAACGCCGTGGCATCGATCACGTGCACCGACGCCGCCGCCAGGCGGGCCAGGTAGGTGGCGCCGCCCGCCGCCTTCATATCCTCGTCCTGCTCGACGTAGGTCTTCAGCGTGACCGCGCTCACGACCTGGCCGCGCTCGATCAGCCGCGACAGCGAATCGAACAGCTTGCCGTGCAGGGGATCGGCGAAGTGCTCCGGCCGTAAAAACTCGGCGACGCGCTGGTAGGCGGCGTTGTTGATCAGGATCGCGCCTAAAAGTGCCTGCTCTGCCTCGAAATTGTGCGGCGGCTCGCGCAGGCGGATGTCTTCGGCGCCGGGCAGGCGCGTGACGTTGGATGAATCTTTCAGTGGCTCCATGGCAGAGCTTCTTAAGGAGACGAGGGGGGTATCCACCACCGCAATCCAGTGGCGTCGGCGAGATTTCCCGCTGACGTCACCAGAAATACCCTGAAAGGTGGGGACAAGTCTTGTGCCGGGTTGGGGGGCGGCGGTCACGCTGACTTTTCGCGCCGCCTGCAGCGCTTGCAGGCGTACGCAATGGATTGAGCCAGCTGCCCGCATTTTTATTGTCTCACTGATGGGGTGCGGTCCACGGGCGGTTTCCGCAGTTCCCGCAGTTTTGGCACCCCCCTAGCAGTCGAGGCGCCTCCGAAGGAGGGGCGCGGAAAACTCGGGCTGCCTCTCGCTGGTGGAACGGCCGAGTAGGAAACATGGAGTGTCGCAGTGAGGCGGTGACGCAGCGTGCATTCATGCGCAAGTCTTCGCGGCAGAGAGACGACTGCTCAGCAGTTGCAGCGCAGTGGAACGATGTCGCCATTATGAGCGAATTCGGGATCGCCGTCAATAACTTAAGTGCTCAGTAAATTACCTTGGTATTGATCGATTGTTTCATTTTTGCGTGCCGTATTTAGGCCTGCGTCCTCGCCCGGATTGGCCCTTTTCAAAGGCTTGGCGCCCTGCGTGAATCGAAACACGCGGGTATCAACTCTATAGGCCTGCGGCGGTTAGGTTGCCAAAGCCGCCGTTGGACATCGAGCCTAGCCCTAATTGCTCGACGACGAGTGCCATCAGTCCAGAGCCATCTGCGCCTGGTCCAGCACGAATGAAATGCTTTTGGCAGTCCAATCCTAGCACTTTGCAAGACGGCGGGTGTTTGAGCGCTTAGTCGGTCCTTAGCGCCGAGCATCCAGCGGCTCGAAAAAATCCAACCATGCGGTTGATGGCTCACCGTATCCTAGCCACCACGATTTCTTCTGACCATCAGTTTGGCTATGAAATGTATAGATGAAGCAATCATCGTATCGACTGTAGCCGTCGCTCTCGAAGATGAGTATCTCATCGTAAAGAAACGTCGAGTCGCCACTCATGAAGCTCTTTTTTGCTCTATAGCGAGAGCCGGCTGTGAAAATATCTCTCTTCAACATGATGCACTCTATCTAAACGGTGAAAACGAAGAGATATCCCTGGTAAAGAATTGCGTGCCGCCGCCTTGGCCGCGGGCCTGCGAAGGTACGTTTAGATTGCCGGCAGTATTTGCGGCAGTAGATACTAAGACGGAGACTTCTCGTGTCGTTACATACGTCGCAGCAACGCGAGACGTAGAGTCAATTCCCAGTGCCGTCGCAGGCGTGCCAACTGGAGCGAAGTAACTACCCATAGGGCGCCCTGGTGCCTGATACTGAACGACCTGGGACCCTTGTGGAATTGTTCCGATGCTAACGGGTCTGGTAAAGTCAATCCCTGCCATGTGAGATGCAATTCGATCCGCCGACATTCCAGTCGACTGATAGTAACTGTACGCGGTCAGTCTTCCTAAAATTTCAGTTTCAGGAGAATTTAACGGCGTCGAGGGAATCGCGATGAGCGCTAGAGATGAAACACCAGCAAGAAGCCTGGCGCGAAGACTGTTAGTAGCTGAATCGATGAGTGGCGGGCCTCCATTGTGGCCGATACCCGCAGTTGCTGCAGCCCAGGCAGAATCGGCATAGCCCTGTGGACTCCGTGGTTCTCTACCGCTTGTAGCTCCTTCCGCGTTAAGACCAAGTGGATCCAACAGATTTAATGGATCGTTTCCGGCATAGGCATAAAGGACCATGCCTCCGTCATACCGGATCGGGTCTGCTTGCAAGAACCTACCCCACGCTGGCGAATAATGCCTTGCGCGATAGTAGTAGAGGCCGCCGGTCTCCAGGTCGATGCGCTGTCCGGTGTAGGCGAACTGCGGTGCCGCGGGCCCTGAGCCGTAGGGCTGATAGCCGAACTTGGTCAGCGCACCTGCCGTGTCGAATGACGCAATGATCGAGCCCAGCAAGTTCGGCAGTAACGTGTCGCGCGTGCTGGCGCCGACGTTGATCTGGTTGAGGACGGCGTTTGGCCCCAGCCCGTAGGCGTACCAGCGCAGGACGGCGCCGGTGCTGCCGTCGTACTCCAGCACCTCACGGTTGTCGGCGTCGGTCACCGAGATCGTGGTCGTGCCGTTGACGGTGCGCGCCTTGCGCCGGCCCTGGGCGTCGAAGGCGTAGGCGGCGGTGTTGCCACCGCCGCTGGCGGAGATCAGGCGGTTCTCGGCGTCGTAGCCGAGCGTGTAGGTTCCGTCGGACGTGAGGTTGCCGTTGGCGTCGTAGGTCGGGCTGACCGCGCCGACGGCGGTGTACTGGTTAAGGGTGTTGGCGGCGTAGGCTGTGTTGGCGGGTGTCGCCGCCGGATAGCCGAGCCAGGTGTTGTCAGTGACGGCCTCGCCGGTGCGCTGGTTGGCCTTGTTGTAGCTGTGATTGAACGTGACCAGCGGTCCAGCCGCGGGCGAGGCGGCGGCGGGGACGGGGTCCCAGCTCGCGGCCCGTGGCCGGTTCAGTGCATCGTAGGTGTAGGCCGCGGCATAGGTCGTCGTGCTAACCGGCGTATCGATCGAGGCAATAGCGGCGCTGGTGTCGCTGACGGCGGTCTGCCGTCCGGAGAGGTCGTAGCTGTAGGATACGGCGGGCCAGGGCGAAGGCGGGGTCTTGGTCAGAAGCCGGTTGAGCGTGTCGTAGGTGTACGCAATGGGCGTGCTGCCGGCCCGGGTCTTGCGGGTGAGGACGTTGCTGTCGGCATCGTAGGTCAGGACCTCGGTGCTGCCGCCAGGGAAGGCGGTCGTCGAGAGCCGATCGAGGCCGTCATAGGCGAAGGCGGTGGTATTGCCATTGGCATCGGTCAGGCTGGCGCGCAGGCCGTTGGCGGTGAAACTCTGCCGGGCGAGCGGGTTGGGCTGGATGGCGGGGTTGGAGGCGGAGATGCGCCGACCGAGCGTGTCGTAGGCATAGCGCGTGGTGCGGCCCATGGGGTCGGTGGTGGCCAGAAGCCGGTCGAGCGGGTCGTAGGCGAAGCGGGTGGTGTTGCCGGCCGCATCGGTGGTGGTCTCGGGCTTGCCGGCACGGGTCCAGGTGGCGGAGGTGGTGCGCAGGATCGAGCCATTGGCCGACTGCTGCGTCTGAACGATCCTGCCGGCGGGGTCATAGGTGTAGCGCGTCAGAAGGCCGGCGGGAGCGTCGGCGGTGGGCGAGCTCGTGATCGAGAGGCGGCGGCGCGCCAGGTCGTAGGTGCTGGTGGTGACGTTGCCGCGGGCGTCGGTGACGGTGAGCGGATCGCCGCGGGCGTTGTAGGTCGACGAGGTCGTGAGGTTGAGGCGGCCGGGGCCGGCGTCGGCGACGGTCGAGGTGAGATTGCCGACACTGTCGTAGACGTAGCGCGTCAGGGTGCCGACCGGATCGGTGACCGTGAGCACCTGGCCGACGTTGTTGTAGGTGTAGCTGGTGCGCGCCTTGAGGTTGGCGCTGTCGGCGATCACGGCGGTGAGGTTGCCGGTCCATGGTTGGTATTCCATCACCGCCGAGAGGCCGCGTGGATCGGTGACGCGCGTCGGCTTGTTGAAGGTCGGATCGTAGACCGTGGTGGTCACGAGCGGTGACAGAGGCGAGCCCGACTTGGGAGTCCTGGTCAGCGTCAGCACGTTGCTGTTGCTGTCGTAGGTGTAGGCCGCGCTGTTGCCTTCGGGCGCCATTGCCAGAGTCACGCGGTCGAGGGCGTCGTGGACATTGGTGCTCACGGCCTGCTGTGGCCCTTGCCAATCCTGGACCTCGATCCGGGTCTTGCCGCGCGACGTAGGGTAGAGAACATGCCGGACCCCATAAGGGTCGACCTCTTCGCTGCGCGCGCCGGCGAAGAAATACTCCCAGGTTGCGCCGTTGACGTTGGTCTGGGTCCGCACCCGCCCGAGAGAATCGTACGTGTTGGTGACGAGCGGCACGACCGGCGACCAGGGATAGAAGATGTTGGTCAGGCGGCCGGGCAGGTCGTAGGCATAGGTCGTCACCTGGCCCAGCGGATCGGTGAAGGTCGAAAGATTGCCGGCGCCGTCGTAGGTGTAGGTGACGCTGCGGCCCGAATCGTCGGTGACCTGGGTCAGCAGGCCCGACGGATGGTAGGTCAAGGCGAGGGAGCGGCCGAGGTTGTTGCTGACCGATGTCAGGACCGGCACCGTGCCGCCGTAGAGAAACGTCATCGATACGCCGGCAGCACCCAGCCAGCTCGAGAGGTTGCCGTCCGAATTGAACACGAGCGTGGTCTTGTCGCCGGTGACGTATTTGAAACCGCCGCCTTCGACGGTGAGTCGCGCCGCCGAACCAGGGGGCGGGTTGTAGCTGCCGTCGGCCAGCTTGATGAAATGCTCGACATAGCCGGGTTGCGTCACGGCCACGACGTTGTTCGTAAGCTGCCCCATCAGCCAGCTCATCGCGATCGTGCCGCTATACATCCGATCGAGCGGCGGGGCGCCTAGCGTCACGCCCGTGTTGATGAGGTCGACGGCGACGACCAACGCGGCGATGGCCGCGGCGCCGCTGATCGGCGAACCGACGCCCAAACCCGCAAAGGGGTCGCTGTCCCGTCGAGTGGATAGGGCGAAGCCATGCGTCCAGCCGAAACCCAGGGGACCGCTGCGAAGCCTTGTGCCCGAATCGTAGTATCGGTCGAAGGCGAGGCCATACGGCGCGCCCTGGCTTCCGATCCTCAGGTCCGTCGTCGTGTTGAAATAGTCGCCGGTCACGAGGTTGATCGGCTCCTCGGTCTCCCGCATCTGCCCGACGTTAGCGCCTTGATTTCCACCGGAGCTGCCAATCGTGGTCGTGGTGCCGGGATTGCCGGTCGGCGGATCGATCGATACGGTCGTGTTTTCGACGAGGATGTGATCGGGCACCGGCTCTGCCGGCACGCCGCCGTTCAAGCCGCCGGTGATGAGGGCGCCGAGTGCATTCGGCGCTATCAGGTAGTACGCCGTTCCCGTGTACTGGCGCACCGGCTCGCTGCCGACGGGCCTGGTGGCAGGGCAGACCTATTTCGTGAAGGTGGCGACGGCCAACACGTTCAGGCTCGCCGCCGGACCGGGCGGCGCTGACATCAACACGTCCGGCTCCCAGTCAGGAACGCAGACGGCGGTCTACTCACCGTATGGCATTGGCGACGGTGCGACGACCTTCGAGGTGCCTGACCTGCGTGGCCGTGCTCCCTTTGGCATCGACAATCTAGGCGGAGCGAGCCCCGCGAACCGGGTCACGTATGCGGGCTCTGCCATAGGCGCGACCACGCCAGCAGCCTCCGGCGGAAGCCAGTACATGCAGAGCCATACGCATGGACTCCAAACCCGTTCGGATCTGTCGTCGGCCGGCGGCGGTGTGACGGCTGTCTACATGGGTGGTGGCGGATCGACCAGCACTCAGGCAACCGGCAGCGGCAACAGCCAGAACATGCCGCCGACGCTCATCACGGGTTACATCATCAAGTATTGATAAGCTGCCGAGGCGCGCTGTGACGGGGCAGATACGCTATTCCGCGGCCATCGACCGCGTGACTGCGATGCCCTTCTCCGCATCCAGCATGTAGTCGCGCGTCAACGGCACGGCGTCCTGCTTCTTGGCGATCTGGAGCTGGAAGACCATCTGGTTCATGTACCGGAACGCCACCTCGCAGGCCGCGAGATAGAACTCCCACATGCGGCAGAAGCGGTCGTCGTAGCCCGCGACCTGTTTTATGCGCTCGCGGTTGGCGAGGAAGCGCTGGCGCCAGTGGCGCAGCGTCTCGGCGTAGTGCAGCCGCAGGATCTCCATGTCGGTGACCCACAGGCCCACCTTCTCGATCGCCGTCAGCACCTCGGACAGGGCAGGGGTGTAGCCGCCGGGAAAGATGTACCGGCGCAACCAGGTGTTGGTGCCGCCCGGCGGCTCCATGCGGCCGATCGAATGCAGCAGCATGACGCCGTCGTCGTCCAGAAGCTCCTTCACCTTGGCGAAGAATTCGACGTAGTGCGCCGAGCCGACGTGCTCGAACATGCCGACCGAGACGATGCGGTCGTAGCGGCCGGGCTCCTGGCGGTAGTCGAGCAGCTTGAAGCGCACGCGGTCGGCGACGCCGCCCTCCAGGGCGCGCCGGCACGAGATGGTGTGCTGTTCCTTGGAGAGGGTGACCCCCGTCACGTCGACGCCGAACTGCTGGCTGAGGAACAGCCCCATGCCGCCCCAGCCCGAGCCGATGTCGAGAACCTTCTGGCCGGGCTGCAGCAGCAGCTTGGCGGCGATGTGCTGCTTCTTGTCGAGCTGGGCCTGCTCCAGCGGCTCCTCGCCGGTCTTGAAATAGGCGCAGGAATACTGCCGGTCGCGATCGAGGAAGAAGTCGTAGAGCTGGTCTTTCAGGTCGTAGTGATGGGCGACGTTGCGTTCGGCCCGCCCGATCGGATTGTACTGCTCCACGAGGCGCATCCAGCGCTGCAAGGCATACGACCACTTCACCATGGGCGTCGCTTCGAGAGCCGTCATGTTACGGCCGACCAGGTCGAGCAGGTCGTAGATGTCGCCGTTCTCGACCGTCAGCTTGCCGTCCATGTAGGCTTCGCCCAGCGCCAACCGCGGCCGCAGCGCCAGTCTCGTTCCGGTCCATCGGTCATGCAGGCGTATGGTGACGTCCGGACCGGAGCGCGCGCCTTCCAGGCGGTGCGACTTGCCGGCCGCATCGATGAGGGTGAGCTGGCCTTCTCCGACAACACGGGCGAGAACCCGAGCCAACAGCATTGCCGTACCTTCGGGGCGATGAACTCAGTCGAAATGTTAGTCCAGATGGCATTTTCAAGGCAAAGGGATGTGCAAAATTGCAAAAACCCTGCCAATGACTGTAAAAATCAATTCAACGGCAATTGCGTCGCAACCTCACCTTTGCTAGCACAGAGAGTGAAACTCACTCGCAGTGGAGAAAGCCGTGAAGCGTCGCGCAGCCCTCAAGACCGGTTTGGCCTTCGGTGCAGGCGTCCTCATCCTTCGCCGCGCGGAGGCGCAGGGTGCCACCCTCAACCTCTACTCGGCGCGGCACTACAACACTGACGAGGCGCTCTACGGCAACTTCGCCGACCTGAGCGGCGTGAAGATCAACCGCATCGACGCCGAGCCCGATCCGCTGGTCGAACGGCTCAAGGCCGAGGGCGACAAGAGCCCGTGCGACGTCTTCATCACCACCGATGCCGGCCGCATCGAGCGCGCCCGCCAGATGGGCCTGCTGCAGCCGATCTCGTCCGAGGTGCTGACCAAGTCGGTGCCGGCGCACCTGCGCGATCCCGACAACACCTGGTTCGGCTTCTCCAAGCGCGCGCGCGTGATCATGTACAACAAAGAGAAGGTGTCGGCGGCCGACGCTCCCAAGAACTACGAGGACCTGGCCGACGCCAAGTGGAAGGGCAAGCTGCTGATCCGCGCCTCGGGCCACATTTATAACCAGTCGCTGGTGGGCTCGCTGCTCGCGGCCAACGGGCTGGAAAAGACCGAGGCGTGGGCCAAGGGCGTCGCCGCCAACCTGGCGCGTCCGCCGCGCGGCGGCGACACCGACCAGATCAAGGGCGTCGCCGCGGGCGAGGCCGAGATCGCGGTCTCCAACACCTACTATTACGTCAACCTCATGCGCTCCAAGAAGCCGGAGGACCGCGAGATCGCGGCCAAGGTGGGCGTGGTGTTCCCCAACCAGGCCAACCGTGGCACCCACGTCAACATCAGCGGCGGCGCCGTGGCGCGCTACGCGCCCAACAAGGCGGCGGCGGTGAAGTTCCTGGAGTACCTGGTGTCGCCGCAGGCCCAGAAGTATTTCGCCGAGGGCAACTCGGAGTATCCGGTGGTGGCCGGCGTAGAACTCTCGGCCGAGCTCAGGTCGCTCGGCACCTTCAAGGAAGACCAGCTCAACGCCCGCGTGTTCGCGCAGAACAACGCCGAGGCGCTGAAGATCATGGATCGCGCGGGCTGGAAATAACTGGGAGCGCGGGCCTCCGGCCCGCATCATGAGCGCGGTGAGCCGAATCGACCTTCGGTCGATTCGGCGTTGGAGGCCCGCGCTCCCGTGATCAGCGCCGCTTGGCTGCAATCGCTCGGCTGAGGACGATCACCGGGGCGAGCGACACCATCACGATCACGATAGAGCCCACCGCGGCCTGGGCCAGGCGCTCGTCCGAGGCGAAGCGGTAGACGCCGATCGCCAAGGTATCGAGGTTGAACGGGCGGATCAGCAAGGTCGCCGGCAGCTCCTTCATCACCTCGACGAAGGCCACGACGGCCGCCGTCAGCATCGGGCCGCGCAGCAGCGGCAGATGGATACGCCGCAGCACCTCGCGCGGCTTGGCGCCCAGCACGCGCGCGCTCGCGTCCATCGCGGGATCGATGGCCGCCAGGCCGGGCGCGATGTTGGCGAGGCCGACGGCCAGGAAGCGCACCGTGTAGGCGAGCAGGAGCGCGAAGGCCGTACCGCTCAACAATAGTCCGCTCGGCAGGCCTAAAACGGCGCGGCTCACCCGGTCGATGCCGTGATCGGCCAGCGCCAGCGGCAGCAGGATGCCGACGGCGATGACGGCGCCCGGAATGGCATAGCCCAGGGCGGAGAACTCGATCAGCCGGTTGAGCGCGCGGCGGTGCACCAGGCGGCCGGCGTAGCTCAGGAACAGGGCGAGGGCCACGATGATCACGGCGGCGGCGGTGGCCAAGCCGAGGCTGTTGGCGGCGTCGCGCAGGAAATGCGATTCGATCGCCACCGCGCCCGACCGCCACGCGAGCTGCGCCAGGTGAATCGTCGGCACGACGAAGCCCAGGATGATGGGCAGCGTACAGGCCGCGACCGCGGCCACCGCCGGCCAGAACGCAAGCTCGGCGGGATCGCCCTGGTGGCGCAGGTTGGACGCGATGCTGTAGCGCGCGCGGCCGCGCGAACGGCGCTCGATCAGGATCAGGAGGCCGGCGATGGCGATCAGCACCAGCGCGATCTGCGCCGCGCCCTCGCGATTGCCGAGCCCGTACCAGGTCCGGTAGATCGCCGTCGTCAGCGTCTGCACGCCGTAGTACTGGACGGTGCCGAAGTCGGCGAGCGCCTCGAGCAGCGCCAGCACGACGCCGGCGGCAATGGCGGGCCGCGCCAGCGGCAGGCCGACGCCGAAGAAGGTGCGCCACGGGCCGTGGCCCAGGATGCGGCTTGCCTCGATCAGCGCATGCGACTGGTTCAGGAAGGCGGTGCGTGCCGCGAGATAGACGTAAGGGTAGAGCACCAGCGTGAAGAGAAGTGCGACGCCGCCGGCCGAGCCGAGATCGGGGAACCAGTAGTCGCCGCGGCTCCAGCCGGTGGCCTGGCGCAGCGCGCCCTGCACGGGGCCGGCGAAGGTCAAAAGGTCGGCATAGGCATAGCCGATGATGTAGGTCGGCAGGACCAGCGGCAACAGGAGCGCCCACTGCAGCGCGCGGCTGCCGGGAAAGCTGCACATCGTCACCAGCCACGCCGTGCCCGCGCCGATGATGGTGGTGCCGAGGCCGACCACGATCAGCAGCACCAGCGTGTTGAAGAAGATGTCGGCGAGCTGGGTGTCGGCGAGATGCCGCCACAGCTCGCCCTGCGGCGTGAACAGGCTCGACGCGACACCGAGCATCGGCAGCGCCACGATGCCCGCGATCACGATGGCGCCGACGCGCCAGATCATTGGGAGCGCGGGCCTCTGGCCCGCCTCATGATCATGAGCGGGCCAGAGGCCCGCGCTCCCAAAAGAAAACGCATGCCACCGGGGGCCGGTGGCATGCGCCAGAACGAGTGCACGAAGGCGCTCGTTACTTCTTTTCGGCCGGCGCTTCCTCGGCCTCGGCCGGCGTCTCGGCAACTTCGCCTTCGGCGGCGGGCTTGGCCTCGACGGACTTGGCTTCGAAGAGGGCGGCGGCCTGCGCGGCGGCGCGCTGGGCGGCTTCCGCCGCCTCGAGCGCCGCACGCTCGGTCTCGGCGACCAGCGTGCCGCCCTTGGCGAGGAACTCGGCCTCGTCGGGCGAGCGGGCAACCAGCACGCTGATCTCGACCACGACCTCCGGATGGAGGTGGATCTTGATCTTGTGCGTACCCAGCGCCTTGATCGGCTTGTCGAGCTCGACCTGGCCGCGCTCGATCTTGACGCCCTGCACGGCGGCGCCGTCGGCGATGTCGCGCGAGGTGACCGAGCCGTAGAGCTGCAGCGCCTCGGAGGCCTGGCGGATCAGCGTGACCTTGAGGTCGGCCATCTTGGCCGCCACTGCCTCGGCGTCCTTGCGGCGCTCGAGGTTCTGCGCCTCCAGCGTCTTACGCTGCGATTCGAAATAGGTGATGTTGTCCTTGGTGGCGCGCAGGGCCTTCTTCTGCGGCAGCAGGTAGTTGCGGGCGAAGCCGGGCTTCACCTTCACAACATCCCCCATCTGGCCGAGCTTGGGCACGCGCTCCAGCAGGATGACGTTCATCGGCATGATCGTTCTCCGCTAGGCGATGACGTAGGGCAGCAGCGCCAGGAAACGCGCACGCTTGATCGCCTGGGCGAGCTCGCGCTGCTTCTTGGACGACACCGCCGAGATGCGGCTCGGCACGATCTTGCCGCGCTCCGAGACGAAGCGCTGCAGCAGGCGCACGTCCTTGTAGTCGATCTTCGGCGCGTTGGCGCCGGAGAACGGGCAGCTCTTGCGGCGGCGGGTGAAGGGACGACGTTGGGCGCTCATTCTTCTTCTCCCGGAACGATGGCTGCGATCGGCGCGTCATCGCCGAAGCGCGGACGCTCGCGGCGCGGCGGGCGGTCGCCCCAGCGGTCGCCGCGGTCACCACGATCGCCGCCCGGACGGTCGGCCTTCTCGGCGCTGCGGACCATGATGGCCGACGGGGCTTCCTCGAGCTCGTCGACGCGGACGGTGAGGAAACGGATGATGTCCTCGTTGATCGACATCGTGCGCTCCAGCTCCTTGATGGCAGCCGACGGGGCATCGATGTTGAGCAGGGTGTAGTGACCCTTGCGGTTCTTCTTGATGCGATAGGTGAGGGAACGCAGGCCCCAGTACTCCTTCTTGGAGACGGTGCCACCGAGCCCGGTGACCAGTTCGGCGAACTGGGTGGTCAGGGTCTCCACCTGCGTCGTCGGGACGTCCTGACGCGCAATGAAGACATTCTCATAGAGTGCCATGAAACGAACGGCTCCTTATGGCTGTTAGCGACCCGGAGTTCGTCGTCCCTGGAAAAGGCCGACCGGCAACCGCCCGGATCTAGCCGGCCCTTCGCAGGATTGCTTGGGTCGGCAAGGAGATCGGGGTCGATTTAGGCCCCGAAGAGCGGCGGTTATACAGGCAAATCCCTGGAAATCAAGGCGTTCCGGGCTTGCCTCAGGTTCCTCTCCCCCGCTAGGGGGAGAGGCTAGGTGAGGGGGCTGTGAAGGCTGTCTGTAACCCCCTCACCCAGCCTCTCCCCCTGGCGGGGGAGAGGAGTCTGAACAGAGAACGCAGGGGAAACGGCTCATGGGTCGCGCTTTCGTCTTTCCGGGACAGGGATCCCAGGCTGTCGGCATGGGGGTCGACCTGGCCGGGGCCTTCGCCACCGCCCGGGACGTCTTCCACGAGATCGACGAGGCGCTGAAGCAGAATCTGTCGAAATTGATGCGCGAAGGGCCCGAATCCGACCTGGTCCTGACCGAGAACGCCCAGCCGGCGCTGATGGCGGTCAGCATCGCGGTCATCCGCGTCCTGGAGAAGGACGGCGGCAAGCCGCTCGCCAGCCTGGCGAGCCATGTCGCCGGCCATTCCCTCGGCGAATACTCCGCCCTCACGGCGGCTGGCGCCCTGCAACTCGCAGATGCCGCGCGGCTTCTGAAACTGCGCGGCCAATCGATGCAGAAGGCGGTGCCGGTGGGCGTGGGCGCGATGGCCGCCCTGCTCGGCATCGAGCTCGAGCCCGCGCAAGAGGCGTGCAAGGAAGCGGCCCAGGGCGAGATCGTCACGGTGGCCAACGACAATGGCGGCGGCCAGGTCGTGGTGAGCGGCCACAAGGCCGCCGTCGAGCGCTGCATCGAGACCGCCAAGCCGCGCGGCGCCAAGCGCGGCATGCTCCTGCCGGTGAGCGCACCGTTCCATTGTCCGCTGATGCAGCCCGCCGCCGATGCCATGCAGGAGGCGCTGGAGACGGTGACGCTCGGCACGCCGCGCGTGCCGCTGATCGCCAACGTGCTGGCGGCCGAGATCACCGAGCCCAACGCGATCAAGCAGCGGCTGGTGGAACAGGTCACCGGCCTGGTGCGTTGGCGCGAGAGCGTGCAGTACATGAAAGCGCAGGGCGTCGAGGCGTTGGTCGAGTGCGGCTCGGGCAAGGTGCTGTCGGGGCTGGTGAAGCGCATCGACAAGGAAATGACTGGCCTCGCGTTGAACACGCCGGCCGATATCGAAGCGTTCTTGAAGACGGCCTAGTTAGAATTTCCTCCCCATCGCGGAGGCCGCGATGGGGAGGTGCCCGCGCAGCGGGCGGAGGGGTCATGAGCACCATTGGTGATGCTCATGACCCCTCCGTCGGCGTAAGACGCCGACACCTCCCCAGCTTCGCTGGGGAGGGAGAGGAGAGCTGAATGTTCGATCTTTCCGGCAAGGCCGCGCTGGTGACCGGCGCCTCGGGCGGCATCGGGGGCGCGATCGCCCGCGCGCTGCACAAGCAGGGCGCCACGGTGACGCTGTCGGGCACGCGCGCCGATGCGCTCGAGAAGCTCAAGGGCGAGCTCGGCGAGCGCGCGCACGTGATTGCCGCGCGCATGGACGATGCCGCCGACATCGACCGTCTGTTGAAGGACGCCGAGGCGGCGATGGGCAAGGTCGACATCCTGGTCAACAACGCCGGCATCACGCGCGACAACATTTCCATGCGCATGAAGGACGAGGAGTGGGAGAAGGTGCTGCAGGTGAACCTCACCGGCACCTTCCGGCTCACCCGCGCGGCGATGCGCGGCATGATGCGCCGCCGCTTCGGCCGGGTAATCAACATCACCTCGATCGTGGGCGTCACCGGCAATCCCGGCCAGGCCAACTATGCCGCCGCCAAGGCGGGCCTCATTGGCATGTCCAAGTCGCTCGCCCAGGAGCTCGCCTCGCGCGCCATCACGGTGAACTGCGTGGCGCCGGGCATCATCGCCACGCCGATGACCGACGTGCTGACCGACGAGCAGAAGACGGGAATCCTGGGACGGGTGCCGGCCGGCCGGCTGGGCACGCCCGACGAGATCGCCGCGGGCGTGGTCTATCTGGCGAGCGACGAGGCGGCCTACGTCACCGGGCAGACCCTCCACATCAACGGCGGGATGGCGATGATTTAGGCTTCCTCCCCATCGTCATCGATGGGGAGGTGCCCGCGAAGCGGGCGGAGGGGGCATGGAGATCAGTAACGTTGCCCTTGACCCCTCCGGCCCTACGGGCCACCTCCCCAGCGAAGCTGGGGAGGAATGACCGTCCAAGTCACTGATTCTGTGAGCTTTCCGGCGCTAGCCAATAGGGGGGCACCTATGTATAAGAGCCGGAAATCGCCGATCCCCTTGGGCGAACCAGGTATTTGAGAACACGGGAAGGACAAGAAAATGAGCGACATTGCCGAGCGCGTTAAGAAGATCGTCGTGGAGCATCTGGGCGTCGAAGCGGCGCAGGTTAAGGAAGATGCCAAGTTCATCGACGATCTCGGCGCGGACAGCCTCGACACCGTCGAACTGGTGATGGCGTTCGAAGAGGAATTCGGCATCGAGATTCCCGACGATGCCGCCGAGAAGATCCAGACCGTCGGCGACGCCATCGGCTTCATCAAGAGCAACGCCAAGTCCTGATCGTCTCCTGCAACAAGGAGGACGAGTGATGAGGCGAGTCGTCATTACCGGCATGGGGATGGTGACGCCGCTGGGTGACGGCGTCGACACCAACTGGCGGCGCCTGATGGCGGCCGAGTCCGGCATCCGGTCGATCCAGGCCTTCGACACCAGCGATCTCGCGACCAAGATCGCGGGCGAGGTGCCGCAGGGCGACAAGGCCAACGGCCATTTCAACGTCGACAGCTATCTCGCGCCCAAGGAACAGCGCAAGCTCGACAAGTTCCTGATCTTCGGCATCGCTGCCGCGGAGCAGGCGGTCGAGGATTCGGGCTGGAAGCCCAGCGACGAGGAAAGCCTCAACCGCACCGGCGTGATGATCGGCTCGGGCATCGGCGGCCTGGAGACGATCTATGAGACCTCGCTGGTGCTGAAGGAGCGCGGACCGCGCCGCGTCAGCCCGTTCTTCATTCCCTCGGCGCTGATCAACCTCGCCTCGGGCCAGGTCTCGATCAAGTACGGTTTCAAGGGCCCCAACCATTCCGTCGTGACGGCCTGCGCCACCGGCGCCCATGCGCTGGGCGATGCGGCGCGCCTGATCCAGCTGGAAGATGCCGACGTCATGGTGGCGGGCGGCGCCGAGGCCGCGATCTGCCGCATCGGCATCGCCGGCTTCAACGCCTGCAAGGCACTGTCGACCGACTTCAACGACACGCCGACCCAGGCGTCGCGGCCGTGGGACAAGCGGCGCGACGGCTTCGTCATGGGCGAGGGCGCAGGCGTCGTCGTGCTGGAAGAGTACGAGCACGCCAAGAAGCGCGGCGCCAAGATCTACGCCGAGGTCCTGGGCTACGGCCTGTCGGGCGATGCCTACCACATCACTGCGCCGTCGGAGGACGGCGACGGCGCCCAGCGCGCCATGAAGGCGGCGCTGAAGCGCGCCGGGCTCAACACCGACCAGATCGACTACGTCAATGCGCACGGCACCTCGACCATGGCCGACGTGATCGAGCTCGGGGCGGTGAAGAAGACGTTCGGGCAGGACGCCTACGAGCTCTCCATGTCGTCGACCAAGTCGGCGACCGGCCATCTGCTGGGCGCCGCCGGCGCCATCGAGGCGATCTACTCGATCAAGTCGATCATCGAGCAGGCGGTTCCGCCGACTCTCAACCTGGACGAGCCTGACGAGGGGTGCGACATCGATCTCGTCGCCAAGCAGGCCAAGCAGCGCAAGGTCCGCTACGCGCTCAGCAACTCGTTCGGCTTCGGCGGCACCAACGCCTCGTTGATCTTCGGCCCCGTCTGATCATCGGAGCTGGGCGTGCTCAGCTATTTCCGTTGGGTCCTCTTCTTCGTCGTCCTGTTCGTCACCCTGATGGGCGGCGCGCTGTGGCTCGGCAACCAGCTGCTGGTCGCGTCGGGTCCGCTCGGCGCCACCAAGAACATCGTCATCCCGCGCGGCGCCGGCCCGCAGACCATGGCCAAGCTGCTGAAGGAAGAAGGCGTCATCGACCACGAGCGCCTGTTCCGGGTGGCGGTGATGATCGATCCGACGCCCAAGCCCATCAAGGCGGGCGAGTACGAGGTTCCCGCGCACATCTCCATGCTGGCGCTGCTCGACCTCCTGCAGTCGGGCAAGCAGGTGCAGCGCCGCCTCACCGTGGTCGAGGGCATGACGACGCCGGAGGTGATCGACCTGGTGAAGAATACGCCGGCGCTGTCGGGCGAGATCACGCTCGACCTCAAGGAAGGCGACCTCTTGCCGGAGACCTACTTCTATTCGCGCGACGACACGCGCGATGGCCTGCTGATGCGCATGAAGGAGGCGATGGACAAGACGCTGGACGAGGCGTGGCGCAAGCGCGCCGCCGGCCTGCCGCTGGCGAACCGGCTGCAGGCGCTGACCTTGGCCTCGATCATCGAGAAGGAGACGGCTGTCCCCGCCGAGCGGCTTAAGGTGGCGGCCGTCTTCATCAACCGCCTGCGCCGGCGCATGAAGCTCGAGAGCGATCCGACGACGATCTACGGCATCACCCAGGGCAAGGTGCCGTTCAACCGCGAGCTGACGCGCGCCGACTTGGCATCGAACACGCCCTACAACACCTACGTCATCACCGGCCTGCCGCCCGGTCCGATCTGCAATCCCGGCCGCGCGTCGATCCTGGCCGCGACCAACCCGGCGCGCGACCGCGCGCTCTGGTTCGTGGCCGACGGGCAGGGTGGACACGCTTTCTCCAATACGTTGGCCGAGCACAATCGCAACGTCGAGCGCTGGCGCCAGATCCAGCGCGAGCGCGCCGAGCAGCAACAACAGTCGCAGACCCCGTCGGGCGCGCCCGGCGCGCCTGCTCCCGGCCAGCGTCCGGCGCCGAGACCGTGAGCCATGCCGGCCATCGTCCTGGCCCTGGTCATCCTCGCGGTCGGCGCGCTCGGCATCGCCTGGTTCCTGCGCGCCAATCCTTCCTCGCTGGCGCGCGGCATGCGCAGGGCGCTGATGGTGCTAGGCGTCATCGCTGTTGGCAGCATCCTGATCTTCGGCCTGCGATTCGTGCCGAGCCTGCTGCCCGAGCTGTTCGGACTGGCGGGGCTGGTGATCACCGGGCTGATCGCGCGGGCCTTGCGCAACCGGCCGTCTGGCGGCTTCAGCTCGCCCGGCACCGGACGGCGCACCGAGGTGAACACGGCGTTCCTGAAGGCCTGGATCGATCACGGCACGGGTGACGTCGGCGGCACCGTGCTCACCGGCCGCTTCGCGGGGCGCACGTTGGACCGCCTGTCCGACAGCGAACTGCTGGACCTGCATGAGGAATGCCGGG
>JAKFVH010000234.1 GCA_021732285.1 Reyranella sp.
CCGCCTTCACGACCTTCTCGTAGAAGGGATAGACCAGCTTCTCGTCGTCCATGCGCCAGGGATGGCGCGCCAGGTCCTTGTTGGTGTTGTCGCCGACGGTGTAGCCCTTCCACGAATCGGGCTTGAGGGTGGCGATGCACTTGTCGACCTCGTCCATCCAGCCGTCGTAGCCCGGCGTGAAGATGGCGTGCGACAGCAGCCGCTTGGAGCCGGCCGCCGCGTTCACCTTGGCGCGTGCATCGGCCTTCATCTCGTTGGTCAAGAACCAGTCGCGCGGATCCTCGGAGGCCGAGCCGCTGATCAGCGCCACCTTGGTGTCGCTGTCCAAAAAGACTTCCTTGAACCAGTTGGGATATTTCAGGTCGTCCAGGGTCTGCGGCTTGCCGACGAGCTCGGGATTCCATCCGGCCTTTCCAACGGCCTCCCTGCCGCGCACAAAACCTTCGAGCCGCGTGTCGTCGCGCAGGAAGTGCGTGTGCACGTCCATGATGAACTGGTCTTTTAAGCCGTCGGCGCGCGCCTGCGCGAGATCGACGCTTTTGGCCTCGGCCGATGAGGCACCATAGATTGGGCCATAGACTTCGTTCATGGCGACGAAGGCCGTGGTCATGCCGGCCGCGGTCTGGAAGAAGCGCCGGCGCGACAGCCCGTTCTTGCGGCCGTACTCGTCGGCGAGCGCATTCATGCGCGCCTCGACCTTCTTCTGCCGCCCGGTCTGCGGCACCGGCATGAATTCGTCGCTCGACACGACCTGCGTCGGCACCGGAGTCGGATTGTCGATCAGGCGAGCCGGGGAAATACTTGCACGTTCTTCATCGCTCAACATGCCCATGGTCATCCTCCAGGAGCTGGCGGAAACGCTCCGGAAGTGTAGCAGAACAACCGCTCGGCGGGCCGGCGTTTCTGCCTGGCCTCCATTGTTTGACATGGATTAGCCCTTGCGGCGGACTACCCTTAAAGGGTAATATTCCCCTCGTGGAAAAGCGCACTCCCCACTACGATCTCGCGCGTATTCAGGCAGACGTTGCGCGGCTCGGAGCAGCGGCCTTCACGAAAACGGCGATGGATGGCGGCAGGGCGATGGGGCTGACGACAGCCGACATGCTGAGGGCGATCGCCTCGTTGTCTCGACGCCAGTTCTACAAGTCGATGACAAGCTATGCCGATCACCGGGTGTGGCAGGACGTCTACCACGCCGCGACGCCAGTCCGAAGAGATGCGTATATCAAGATCACCTTGCGCGATGCCGCACCAGTGATCCAATTCAAGGAGAAGTAGCGATGGCGCGAAAGTGTGCAAACTGCGCGTCCAGCAAGGGCATGGTGCGCTTCAAGGATGAAACTTTCACCGTCAAGCATGCCGGCATGACCACGACGGTGAAGGGATTGTCCGGTTGGCGCTGCGGCGCATGCGACGAGATCGAATTCGATGCCGAGAGCGCACGGCGCTATGCGGCAGCAGGCGACGAACTGGTGCTGCGTGCCCGTGAACGACAGAGCAAGGAGATCCGCCGCATCCGACGCAAGCTGGGTTTGAGCCAAGTCGCCGCCGCGCGTCTGACGGGCGGCGGCCACAACGCCTTTTCCCGTTACGAACGTGGCGAGGTCGCTCCCTTGCCAGCGGTCGTCAACCTCTTCCGCCTTCTCGACAAGCACCCGGAATTGCTGAAGGACCTCGTTTGAGATGATCCAATAGGGAGATCAGCGGAAACGCGGCATCACCTTGGTCCAGAATGTCTCGATGGATTTCATCAGGATCGGGTGTGGAACCAAGCCGTTGTAGGTGTAGCAGAACACCCAATCGACAGGCTGGCGTTTCTGCTGGGTCTCCATTGCCCTGAGGACCGTGTCGACCGTGCCGACATAGGCGTAGCCCATGCCGATCACATCCTCGGCGGTCGGGAACTTGCCGGTCTGCGGGTCCTGCATGCCGCGGCGGAAGCCGAAGGGCTCGAACCAGGCGCGGCCGGAGAACTGGCCGGAATCGCGCCACAGCGCCATCGCCTCCTCGTCGGTGTCGGTGATGATGACGTCGCGCAGGACGCCCACGCCCTGGCCCTTGGGCTTTCCGGAGACCTCCGAATAGACGCTGTAGAGCTTCTCCTCGTAGACCGGCAGCATGGGCGGCAGGATGGGCGTGATGCCCTCCTTGGCGCAGAAGCGCACGGTGTTCTCCGAGCTGGCGAAGGGCTGGAACAGCGGCGGATGCGGCTTCTGCAAGGGCTTTGGCACCACGCCGACCGCCGTCAGGATGCCGTCCTTCACGCCCTTGCCCCACTTCGCCGTCGTGTCGAGCGTCCATGGCGTCGGGCCGGCCGGCACCTTCCAGTACTTGCCGTCGAAGGTCAGCATCTCCTCGGTCCAGCATTTCTTGACGATGCGGAAGTTCTCCTCGAAGGCCAGGCGATTGGCGTTGTCGATCTCGTCGTGCTGGTTGGGCAGCGCGCCGTGGATGCCGTGCGTCTGCTGCGCCATCACATCGACCCAGCGCCGTTGATATCCGCGGGCGAACCCTGCGTTGGCGCGGCCGCCGGTCATGTGGTCGAGCATGGCGATGTCTTCGGCGACGCGGATCGGGTTGGAGGCCGGTAGCACGATGCCGAGCTGGCCGACGCGGATGCGCTTGGTCTGCATCGCGAAGTAGAGGTCGAGCAGCACCGGGTTGTTGGAAAGCTCGAAGCCCTCGATGTGGAAGTGGTGCTCGGTGAAGCTCACCGAATCGTAGCCCAAGTCGTCGCCGAGCCTTATCTGCTCGCTGAGCTCGCCCAGCATGCGCTGATAGAAGTGCGGGTTCATGCCGGCCATGCCGGCCTCGATCTCGGCGCGGCTGCCGATGCTCGGCAGATAGAAAAGCGAAGCCTTCATCTACTTTCCTTTCGGGGTCGCAGCCACGCCGGGCGCATGGTTGAGGATGGACCGCGTCAGCCCGCCATCGACCACCAGCGCCTGGGCGGTGATGTAGCCGGCGGCGGGACTCAGCAGGAAGGCGATGACATCGGCGATGTCGCCCGGCGTGGCGATCTTGCCGAGCGGCACGATCGCGGCGCGCGCCTTCGCGAGCTTGGGCTGGCTGTAGATCGCCTCGGTCATCGAGGTGTGCACGAAGCCCGGGCAGACGGCGTTGGCGCGGATGCCGTCGGGCGCCCATTCCAGGGCCATCATCTCGGTCAGCATGATCAGCGCCGCCTTGGCCGGGCTGTAGGCGCCGGTCGGCAGCTGCGGCATGACGCCGGACATCGACGACACCATGACGACGGCGCCTTTGGACTTGCGCAGATGCGGATGGGCGGCCTTGGCTAAAAGCCAGTTGGCGCGCAGGTTGATGTTGAACACGCGGTCCCAGGCCTCGACCTCGAGATCGACCAGCTTGGCCGGCGAGGCGATGCCGGCATTGCCGACGATGGCGTCGATGCCGCCCATCGCCTTGGCGGCCGTATCGATCACCTTGGCCGGCTCCCTGGGCTTTGCCATGTCGGCCTTGAGCGTCTTCACCTTGCAGCCCGAGGCGCGCAGCTCGCCGGCAAGGGCTTCCAGCTCGTCGAGATAGGCCACGTCGCACAAGGTCAGCGCGCGGGCGCCGCCGGCGGCGAGCTTTTGTGCCGTGGCGCGGCCGATGCCTCGGCTGGCGCCGGTGATCACGACCCGCATGTTTCCTCCGTCTTATGGGACGGAGGGTGGCACGGTTCCCGGCTTGGGGTCGATGGGCAGCAGCTTGTGCAGGCCGATCAGATTTTCGTAGAGCGACGCCGCCTGCAGCAACGCCGCCTCGCCGCGCGGCTTGCCGACCAGTTGCAGGCCGACCGGGCGGCCGTACTGGTCGAAGCCGCAGGGCACGACGATGGCGGGACAGGTCGAGACCGTGATCACCGAATTCACCGTCGAGCCCGCCATGTAGTTCTCGGGCTTCCTGCCGGCGATGGTCTCAGGATGGCGCAGGTTGACGTCAAAGGCGCCCGTCGGTGCGCCGGGCGTCACCAGAAGATCGTACGTCTGGAAGAACTCGATCATGCGCCGGTAGAAGGCCGCGCGCTCGCGCTCCGCCCAGGCGATGGCGGACGGCGTCTGTTTCAGGCCGCGCTCGGTGTTCCAGATGATGTCGGGCTTGAACTTGTCGCGATGCTCGGCGATCTGCAGTTCGCGGTCGACGACGAACTGCTGGCTGCGCAGGTTTAAAAAGGCCTCGTCGATGTTGCCGATGTCGGGCGAGGCTTCTTCGACGATGCAGCCCAGCTCCTCGAAACGGCGCGCCATCCTGGTGCAGATGTCGCGGACCTCGCGGTCGATCGCCGCCTTGCCGTTGTAGTCGGCGGTGAAGGCGACGCGCTTGGGCATCACGGGATGGGCAACGGCGTCGGAGAACGACACGTGCGGCGCATCGAAGGTCATGGGATCGTGCGGGCAGAGGCCCGCCATGGTGTCGAGGAACAGCGCCAGGTCGGCGACGGTGCGCGCCATCGGGCCCTGCACCGAGAGCGGCGCCCAGAGATTGTTCGAGGTGCCGCGGGTCACGCGGCCGGGCGACGGGCGCAGGCCGACCACGGAGCAATAGGTGCCGGGGCGGCGCAGCGAGCCGCCATGGTCCGAGCCGTGCGCCAGCCAGACCTCGCCGGTCGCCAGCGACACCGCGCCGCCGCCGGTCGAGCCGCCGCAGGTCAGCGACGTGTTCCAGGGATTGGTCGTGCGGCCGAAGACTTCGTTGAAGGTGCTGCCGCCGGCGCCGAATTCCGGCGTGTTGGACTTGGCGACGACGATGCCGCCTTTGCGCTCGATGCGTTCGACCAAGGGATGGGACTTGGTCGGGACGTGGTTGGCGTAAAGCGGCGAGCCGTAGGTGGTGCGCACGCCCGCGACGTCGGTCAGGTCCTTGATCGAGACGGGGAGCCCGGCCAACCATCCTGCTTCGCCAGAGGCTTCGCAGGACGGGGCCTGCATGATGCGCCTGGCGTGGTCGCGGGCGCGGTCGAGGCACAAGGTCGGGAGGGCGTTGACGGCGGGCTCGACCTCGGCGATGCGGCGGGCCGAGGCCTCGATCAGGTCCAGCGGCGTGATCTCGCGCTTCTTCAGCAGGGTGACGGCGTCGACAGCGGTGAGTTTGCAGAGATCATCGGTCATGGGCGCACCTGGAGGTAGAGCCGGCGGCGTTGGATGACGAAGAGCGTGCCGAGCAGCATCAGGTTCAGGATGTTGAAGGCCAGCGCCGCCTGGAAGGCGGCGCGGTAGGAGAGCGTCGCATCGAAGATGGCGCCGCCCATCCAGCCGCCCACCGCCATGCCGCCCATGGCGAACAGCATGATCACGCCCAGCCGCCAGCCGGCGATGGTCGGCCCATAGAGCTGGCGCAGGATCAGGGCATAGCCCTGGACGATGGCGATGTAGGGAATGCCGAGGATCGCCGACAGGGTGTAGATGCCTAAAAGGTTGTCGACGACGACGAAGCCCACCAGCGAGGCGATCTGGATCAGGGAGCACAGGATGCTGACGCGCAGCGGGCCGATGTAGTCGCTGAGCCGGCCCATGGCGAAGACCGACGCGATGGCGGCGGCCAGGATCAGCGACACCGCCTCGGCGCCGCGCGCGGCGCTGAAGCCGAGGTCGCCGCAGAACGCCACCATGTGGACGAAGGGCATCGCCATGGCGACGCAGCAGCAGAAGCCGGCCGCCGACAGAAGCCCCATCAAGGTAAGCGAGGGCATGGGCAGGACCGACAGGTCCTCGGGCAGGCGCCGGCCGTGGGCGCGCACCACCGGCGCCGCGCGCACGTAGAAGGCGCAGGCGAACAGGAGCGTGCCGGCGATGACGCCGTAGATCACCAGCATCTGACGCCAGCCGACGTCGGGCAGCAGCCAGCGATAGACCTGCGGCCAGATGAAGCCCGAGATGGCGGGCCCGGCCGAGATGATGGAGACGGCAGTGCTGCGGCGGCGCTCGAACCAGCCCTGGATGTTGTTCATCGCCGGCGTGAAGGTCGCCGCATTGCCTAAAAAGCCGAGCGGCAGGGCGTAGCCGGCATAGAGCGCCAGCTCGCCGCCGCTGCTGGCCAGAAAGCCGCCGGCGACGATCGAGACGCCGGCGATCAGCAGGGGTACGCGCGGCGACGTGCGGTCGGCCAGCCAGCCCATCACCACGCCGCCCACGCCCATGGAGAAGAAGCCCAGCAGATAGGCCAGCGAAGGCACGCTGCGGCGATCGCCGAACTCGGCGGCGATCTCCTTCAGCGCCACCACCGGCAGATAGATCGAGCCGCCGCCCAGGCAAATGCAGAAGGCCGACACCAGGGCGAGCCGCCAAGCGTAGGCGCTGTCTATCCCAGGACGCGATACAACAGCGACCATCTATTCGGTGGCCAATGTCGCCGCAGCTGCGGTCTCGGCGTCGAGTTCCTGGTCGTCGTCCATGAGCATGGTGACCTTACGCAGCTTGCCGGTGAAGGCGAACGGCGCCTGGTAGTGCGACACCGGGCTGTTGCGGTCACGGCCGATGTCGAGGCCCGACCAGGAGATGAAGGCGACGAAGCCCACCGTGGTCTCGAAGCGGCCGGCGGGTTCGCCGTCGATCAGCAGGGTCGCGATGTTGGCGTGGTCGCGACGGCGCATCTGCAGCGCGAGCCGCCGATTACCGGCCGGCACCGGGCGGTCCGACACGATCAGGTGGTGCAGGCCGCCGACATTCATGTCGTAGCAAAGCCGGTTGTCCTTGATGTAGAGCGCGTAGCCGCAGGTCATGTCGCCATGGGCCAAAAGCACGCCCTCGGTCGCGGGCCCGTCGATGCGGGCATCGGCCTCGATCGTGTAGCTGCGGTTGCGTACGTCGGGCGCGACGTCGGTCGGCAGATGGCCCATGCCGGCGTGGAACACGAAGCGCTTGCGCGGACCGTGGAAGCGTTTGGCGTTGTCGGCGAAGCGAGGCGCGAAGCGGTCGTCGAGCGGCAGCACCTGGTGCGCCTCGGCCTCGCGCCACCAGGCGTCGATCATGGCCTTAAGCCGTTCGGACTCGCGCTCGGCGAGGTCGTCGACCTCGTTGAAGTCGCGGTCGAGATGGTAGAGCTCCCACTTGTCGTGGCTGAAATCGTTGCCCGGCGGATGGAAGCACACGGCCTTATAACCGTCCTGCACCAGGCCGCGATGGCCGAACATCTCGAAGTATTGCGGCTTCTTCTTCGACGGCGCCTTGGCCCTCGAGAGGCTCTTGGCAAAGCTGGTGCCCTCGATCGGCATCTGCTTGACGCCGTTGATCGCCTTGGGCGGTTTTACGCCGACGACCTCGAGCAGGGTCGGCGCGAGATCGCTGGCGTGGCAGAACTGATGGCGCAGCTCGCCGCGCGCCTTGATGCCCTTGCCCCAGGCCATGACCAGCGGATCGCGGATGCCGCCGCCGTGCGTGTTCTGCTTGTAGCGGCGCAATGGCGTGTTGGCGGCCATCGCCCAGCCCAGCGGGAAGTTCGAATGGGTGTCGGGCCCGCCGATATCGTCGATGCGCGCGATCTTCTCCTCGATCGGCTCGCGCTTCAGGTTGTAGGGGCCCATGGCGTTGACCATGCCGAACGGCCCGCCCTCCTGGCTGGCGCCGTTGTCGGACATGATCACGACCAGCGTGTCGTCGAGCTGGCCTGCCGTCTCGAGGAAGGCCATCAGCCGCGCGAGATGCTGGTCGGCATGCTCGAGCATGGCGGCGTAGGCTGCCTGCAGGCGCGTGAACAGGCGCTGCTCGCCCTCGGGCACGTCGGCCCAGGCGCGCACCATGTCGTTGCGCGCCGGCATGCGCGTGCCCTTCGGGACAATGCCGAGGGCAATCTGGCGGGCGAGCCTCTGCTCGCGCTCGACGTCCCAGCCGTGGGCGAACAGGGAGTCGTATTTCTTGATCAGGTCGAACGGCGCCTGGTGCGGGGCGTGGCAGGCGCCCAGCGCCACCCAGGTCAGCCACGGCGTCTTCTCGTTGTCGGCAACGTGGTCGGCGATGTAGCGGATGCTCTGGTCGACCAGGTCGGCGGTGAGGTGATAGCCGCTGGCGAAGTCGCCCGGCGGATCGACCGGCGTGTTGTCGCGCACCAGCTCGGGCGCGTACTGGTCGGTCTCGGCATCCATGAAGCCGTAGTAGCGATCGAAGCCACGGCCGAGCGGCCAGCCGTCGAACGGGCCGGTGGCGCCGGTCTCGGTGAGCGGCGTGACGTGCCACTTGCCCAGCATGTAGTTGCGATAGCCGTGCGGCCGCAGCATCTCAGCGAGGGTGCCGGCCTCGCGCGCGATCTTGCCGCGATAGCCCGGATAACCGGAGTCGAAGTTGGCGAGGCAGCCGACGCCGACCGAATGATGGTTGCGGCCGGTCAAAAGCGCGGCGCGCGTGGTCGAGCACATCGCCGTGGTGTGGAAGCCGGTGTAGCGGAGCCCACGGCCGGCGATGGCGTCGATGGTCGGGGTGGCGATGGGCGAGCCGTAGCAGCCGAAGTCGGAGAAGCCGACATCGTCGAACAGGATGACCAGGATATTGGGGGCGCCCTTTGGACGGACAGGCGCCTCGGGCCAGTGGGGAGTGGACTCTCTGACCGTCTTGCCGATTGTCGCCGCCATGCGTTTCCCCGATGTTTTGCCAGTTGTCCGACACCCCGGCCTCGCAAGCAACTTGTGAGGCCTCATGGCTCAGGCTAGGGAAAGTTATGGCTCAGTTCACTTCGGACGGGCTTACGCTCGCCTACGACGAATTCGGACCCAGCGTAGCCGCTAAGGCCATGGTGCTGGTCCACGGCTTCTCGTCCAACCGCTACGAGAACTGGAAGCGCATGGGCTGGTACGACGCCATCGCCGGCAAGGGCATCCGCGGCTTCGCGCTGGACTGCCGCGGCCATGGCGAGAGCGCCAAGCCGCACGAGCCCGAGAAGTACGGCCGCCAGGCGATGGCGCGCGATGTATTTGCACTTCTAGACCATGCCGGCGTCGAGCGCGCGCACCTGCTGGGCTTCTCCATGGGCGCCCATATCGCACTGACCGCTGCAATGACCGACGGCGGGCGCATCGATCATCTGGTCGTGGCCGGCGTCGGCGGCCGCCTCTTCGAGCCCTCGCGCGATCCCGAGGGCATGGCCAAGGCGATGGAAGCGGCAACGCCCGCCGAGATCGACGATCCGATGCTGAAAAGCTTCAGGCACTTTGCCGACGAGCAGAAGGAGGACCGGCTGGCGCTGGCCGCCTGCTCGCGCGGCCCGCGCGAGCCGATGACGCGCGATGCGCTGATGGCAATCCGAAGGCCCGCGCTGGTGATCGCGGGTGCGCGCGACCAGCTCGCCGGGCCGCCGCAGGGTTTGGCCGACGCCATCATGGGCGCCAAGGCGGTGACCATCCCGGGCTGCGACCACTTCTCGATGATCGCGCACGGCCTGTTCAAGGCGAGTGTGTTCGACTTCTTCGACGGCTGGCTGGAGTAACGCCGATGGCCCCCAAGGGAGCTAGAGTTCCGTTCAAGCGCATCCGCGAGCGCGCCGCCAAGCGCAAGGGCGGCGACAAGGTCTTGGCCAGCCTGATGCCCAAGAAGCCCAACAACAAGTCGCTCGCCAAGCTTTCAGACGATCGCGTGCTGTCGGAGATGGCGGCGCGGGTGTTCTCGGCGGGCTTCGTGTGGAGCGTCATCGACAACAAGTGGCCGGGCTTCGAGGAGGCCTTCCTGGAATTCAATCCCAAGCGGCTGTTGTTCCAGCCGGCCGAGTTCTGGGAGAAGCTCGCCTCGGACAAGCGCATCGTCCGCAATCCGCAGAAGATCAAGTCGGTGCGCGAGAATGCCAAGTTCGTGACCGAGATCGCGGCCGAGCACGGCAGCTTCGGCAAGTTTTTGGCGAATTGGCCCGCCGAAGATCAGGCAGGCCTGCTCGAAGTGCTGGGCAAGCGCGGCTCGCGGCTGGGCGGCTTCAGCGGCCAGTATCTGCTGCGCTTCCTCGGTTGGGACGCCTGGGTGCTGTCGGGCCATGTGCTGATGTGCCTGCGCGATGCCGGCGTGCCGATAAGCGCCACCGGCACGTCGAAGAAGGATCTGCGCGCGGCGCAGGCGCAGCTCAACGCCTGGCGTGAGGAGAGCGGGCTGCCGATGGCCTGGGTGTCGCGCACCTGCGCGCTGTCGATCGGCGAGAACTACGACGTGGCGCGGCTGAAAGAGGTCATGCAGCTATGACCGACATCCTGCTGATCAATCCCAACACCACACAATCGATCACCGACCTCGTCCTCAGGAACGCCAAGCGATTTGCTTCGAAGGGCACGAAGCTGCGCGCCGTCACCGGCGCCTTCGGACCGCGCTACATCGCCAGCCACGTGGGCTATGCCATCGCCGGCCATGCCGCGGTCGACGCCTTCGCCAACGACCGTGGCCGCAAGGATGCGGTCGTGTTGGCCTGCTTCGGCGACCCGGGTCTCGCCGCGCTAAAAGAGATCGCCAAGGTGCCGGTGGTCGGCATGGCCGACGCCTCGATCCTGCAGGCCTGCGCGATGGGCAACCGCTTCTCGATCGTGACCGGCGGCGAGCGCTGGCAGTCGATGCTGGAGGAGTTCGTGGCGAGCCACGGTTTGTCCTCGCGCCTAGCCTCGATCCGCACCGTGGCGCCGACCGGCGCTGACATCGCGCGCAATCCGAAAGCGGCGATGGCACTGCTCGCCAAGGGCTGCACCGCTTGCGTGCGCGAGGACGGCGCCGACGTCGTGATCCTGGGCGGCGCGGGACTGGCGGGCCTTGCAGCAAAGCTGAAGAGCGCCGTCGACGTGCCGCTGCTCGACGGCGTGGCTTGCGCGATCTCGATGGCCGAGGCGCTCGCCAAGCAGAAGCCCACGAAGGCAAAGAGCGGCGCGCTTGCGCTGCCGGCGCCGGTCGATAGTGTCGGTCTGTCGCCAGCTTTGGCGAAGCTGATCGGATCTTAGTCGTCATCCCGAGCGGAGCCGCCCGAAGGGCGGCGCAGTCGAGGGACCTCCTCTTGTCGATGCATCGACAAAACAGGTCCCTCCGCTGCGCCTCGCTGCGCTCGGCTCCGGTCGGGATGACGAGGCTTGCGGCCTCGTCAGATGACAATTTTGCCTGCAACTGACATGGTCGGCCCCATGCGGTTGGTCAGTTTTCGCCATGCGGACGCAGCCAAAATTGGCGCGGTCGTCGAAGGCGGCATCGTCGATCTGTCGGGACGCACCTCGTCGCGCTGGCCGAGCCTGCGCGATGCCATCGCGGCCAAGGCGCTGCCCGCGCTCGCCGCGGCGGCCAAGGGCGCCAAGGCCGATCTCGCCTTCGACGAGGTCGAACTCAGCCCCGCCATTCCCAACCCCGACAAGATCCTCTGCATCGGGCTCAACTACGCGAGCCACGTCGGCGAGGTCGGCCGCCAGCTGCCGACCGTGCCCAGCGTCTTCTCCCGCCTGCACAACACCCTGGTGCCGCACGGCGGCAACATCGTGCGGCCGCGCGCCTCGATCGATTTCGACTTCGAGGGCGAGCTTGCCGTCGTGATCGGCGAGCGCTGCCGGCACGTGCCGCGCGCCAGCGCGCTGTCGGTCGTGGCGGGCTACACCTGCTTCCTCGACGGCAGCGTGCGCGACTTCCAGAAGCACTCCGTGACCGCCGGCAAGAACTTCCCGGCGACCGGCCCGCTCGGGCCGTGGCTGGTCACATCGGATGTGATCGCCGATCCGCAGCGGCTCGAGCTGACGACGCGGCTGAACGGCAGCGTCGTGCAGCACGACACCACCGACCACATGATCTTCGACGTCGCCACCATCATCGAATATCTCTCGACCGTGACCTGGCTGGAGCCGGGCGACGTGATCGCCACCGGCACGCCGGACGGCGTCGGGCTCGGCCGCAAGCCGCCGCTCTGGATGAAGGCCGGCGACAAGGTCGACGTGGAAATCTCAGGTATCGGAACGTTGAGCGTAAATGTCGTCGACGAGTGAGCAACTGCGCGTACCCGCCGCCCCTGGGGCGCAAGCCGGCTGGGAACGTGACGCCAAGGTGATCGGCCTGATCTCGGCCGCGCATTTCACCAGCCATGTCCATCTGATGCTGCTGCCGCCGATCTTCGGCCCGGTGCGCGAGGCCTTCGGCGTCTCCTACTTCGACATCGGCGTGGCGCTCACCGCCTACAACGTCATCTCCGCGACGTTGCAGACGCCGGCCGGCTTCCTGGTCGACCGCATCGGCCCGCGCCTGATGCTGACCGGCGGGCTGCTGCTGAGCACCGCGGCGCTCCTGGTGGCGGCCCTGCTGCCGCACTACTGGATCTTCGTGGTGGCCTACGCCTTCCTCGGGCTCGCCAACACCGTCTACCACCCGGCCGACTATTCCATCCTGTCGGCCACCATCGACGAGAAGCGCATCGGCAAGGCGTTCTCGATCCACAATTTCGCGGGCTTCTTCGGCTCGGGCGTGACACCGGCCCTGGTGCTGGCCATCGCCGCCGTCTGGGGCTGGCAGGGCGCCTTCTTCGCCGCGGCGGTGCTCGCGATCTGCTCGGCGACGCTGCTGATCGTGGCCGGTGGCATCCTGCCCAAGACCGTCCGCATGCCGAAGAACGCGCTCCCGGGCGCCAAGGTCGGCCTGGAACTGCTGCTGAGCGGCCCGGTGCTGCGCAACCTCCTGTTCTTCGTCTGCATCGCCATGGCCAATGGCGGCATCCAGACCTTCTCGGTCGTGGCCCTGGGCGCCCTGCACGACACGCCGTCCGCGGTGGCAAACATGGGCCTGTCGGGCTTCCTGCTGTTCAGCGCCGCCGGGGTCCTGGTCGGGGGCATCATCGCCGACCGCACGCCGCACCACGAATGGGTGGCGGCGGTGGGCTTCGCCTTCACCTCGGCCATGGCGATCCTGCTGGGCTGGGTCGACATGCCGTCGGCCATCCTGATCTTCGTCATGTCGCTCGGTGGGCTCCTGAACGGCATCATCCAGCCGTCGCGCGACATGATGGTGCGGGCGGTGACGCCCGTGGGCTCGTTCGGCAAGGTCTTCGGCTTCGTCTCGACCGGGTTCAACCTCGGCGGCATGGTGGCGCCACTGCTCTATGGCTGGCTGATGGACCGTGGCCAGCCGCAGATGATCTTCGCCATCGTCACCGGCTTCATCATCCTGGCGCTGCTGACCGCCGTCACGCGCCGCAAACCGCAGGCTGCCGCATGGACGCGCTGACCCCGACCGACACCCAGGACAAGAAGGCGGCGCTCGCCCGCCGCTACGGCGCCGCCTTGCCGCCGGTCGGGCCGTGGAACGAGACCATCGGTATCCTGCTCGACCACCGCTCGGTGCGCGGCTTTCTGTCCGATCCCGTACCGTCGGGCACCCTGGAAACCCTGATCGCCGCCGCGCAGTCGGCCGCCACCAGCTCCAACATGCAGCTGTGGTCGGCCATCGCGGTCACCGATCCGGCCAAGCGCAAGGTGCTGGCCGAGATCGCCGGCAACCAGAAGCACATCGAGCAGTGCCCGCTGTACCTCGCCTTCGTGGCCGACATGTCGCGCAACGAGCGCATGTCGCAAGCCGAGCAGGTGACCTTCGAGAACCTGCCCTACCTGGAAACCTTCATGGTGGCCTGCATCGACGCCGCGTTGGCCGCCCAGAACGCCGTGGTCGCCGCCGAATCGCTGGGGCTGCGCACCGTCTATATCGGCGCCATGCGCAACGACCCGGCCCAGGTCCACGAACTGCTGGGCCTGCCTGAAAAGGCCTTCGTCGTGTTCGGCCTGTGCGTCGGCTATGCCGACCCGGCCGCCAAGAACGAGGTCAAGCCGCGCCTGCCGCAATCGACCGTATTGCATCACGAGCGTTACGACGCCGCGCCCGAGGCCCGTGACCGCCCTGCCTATGACGCGGAAATGGCCCAATTCTCGGCCCGCAACGAGATGCAGGCCACGACCTGGACCGCTCGCATGCTGAACCGCATGGGGCCGATCAAGGCGATGAACGGCCGCGAGCGCATCCGCGCCACCCTTGCCAGGCTCGGTTTCGAGATCCGCTGATCTGTGGCCAAACGATGGCTGCGACTTTGTCGCGGCTGTCGCAACGCTTCCTTGGGGTCCTCGTTCTCCCCGTGCGCGGCCACTTGGCCGCTCACAGGAAGAGGAAGCACGCATGACCCATTCGCTGTTCTTCAAAGTGACCCGCCCGGTCGCGATCGCGACCGTGGCCGGTGCGGCGCTGTTCGCCATGCCGGCCATGGCCCAGACCAAGGATCAGGCCACCAAGCCGCCGGCCGCCGATGCCGTGACCTCCAACAAGCCTGAGACGGTCGAGCAACGCATCACCACGCTGAAGGCCGCGCT
Organism: Reyranella sp.; assembly: GCA_021732285.1. Lineage (GTDB taxonomy): Bacteria > Pseudomonadota > Alphaproteobacteria > Reyranellales > Reyranellaceae > Reyranella. The sequence goes on from JAKFVH010000234.1 coordinate 14,270, forward strand.
CAAGATCACGCCCGACCAGGAGAAGAAGTGGAACGGCGTGGCCCAGGCGATGCGCGACAACGCCAGCCGCATGGAGAAGCTGGTGGCCGAGAAGCGCAAGATCCCGCCCGAGAAGACCACGGCGGTCGACGACCTCAGGACCTATCAGGAGTTCACCGAGGCCCGTCTCGACGGCCTGAAGAACCTGACCTCGGCCTTCAAGTCGCTCTACGACACCATGACGCCGGAGCAGAAGAAGAACGCCGACACGGTGTTCGAGAAGTACACGCCGCCGCGTTCGGCCACCCAGGGCTAACCGACAGACAGGAGGTTCCCATGACGATCCGAAACGCCATCGGTCTGGCCGCCGGCCTCGTGGTCGGCGCCATCGCCTTGGCCACGCCGGCCAGCGCCGGGTGGTGGGGCAACGACGGCCGGTACTACAATGACAACCGCTGGAACAACTACAACGACCGCTACTACGGCTACTACTACCGTGCGCCGCCGGTCGTTTATTCGACGCCGTACAACTACGGCTACTATCCGCCGCCGGTGTACTACAGCCCGAGCCCGGCTCCGGGCTTCTCGATCCAGATCCGGCCGTAGCAGCTGACATATGAAGGACGGCGGGCAGAAATGCCCGCCGTTTTTCATGGCAACGACTTCTCGTAGAACACCGACCATTGGGAATCGGGATAGTCGAGCACCGGGCCGCAGCGCGTGAAGCCGGCGCGCTCGTAGACTGTCCAGGCCGCGGGATGGCGATCACCGGTCTCCAGGACCAGGCGCCTAAAACCTTCGTGCCGCGCCAAAGCCACGACCTGATCGACGATCATCGCGCCGATCTTGCGGCCGCGATGCGAGGGTCGCGTGTACATGCGCTTGACCTCGCCGATGCCATCAGCGTGCCGCTTCAGCGCGCCGCACGCTACCGCCTGGCCGTTCTCGCGGGCGATGAACACGGTGGTGCCGGGCTCGGCCATCTGCTCGGCGGTCATGTGGAACACGAACTCCGGCGGCGTCAGCTCGAGCAACGTGGCGTTGAGCTCGGCGATCAGCGCGCGGACGTCGTCCTGCAGCGGGCTTTCGACGGCAATCGAGATCTTCATCACGCGCCGCGCGGCACCAGCACCTGCCGCACGGTGGCCACGTCCTGCAGGCGGTCGAAGCCGGCATTGATCTCGTCGAAGCCGATGCGCTGGCTCATCATGCGGTCGACCGGCAGCTTGCCCTGCTGGTAGAGCGAGATGAAGCGCGGGATGTCGCGCACGGGCACGCAGCTTCCCATGTAGCTGCCCTTGATGGTCTTTTCTTCGCTCACCAGGACGCTCTGCTTGAAGGAGAAGTCGGCCGAGATCGGCGACAGGCCCGCCGTCACCGTCGTGCCGCCCCAGCGCGTCACCAGGTAGGCCGTCTCCATGGCCTTGATGGTGCCGGCGAGGTCGAAGGCATAGTCGACGCCGCCATTGGTGAGGTCGCGCACCTGCTTCACATGGTCGGCGTCCTTGGCGTTCACCGTGTCGGTGGCGCCGAGTTGGCGGGCAAGGCCGAGCTTGTCGTCGGAAAGATCGATGGCGACGATGCGGCTGGCGCCGGCCAGCACCGCGCCCATCAGGCCGCTGAGACCCACGCCGCCCAGGCCGACGACCGCGACCGTGCTGCCCGGCCGGATCTGCGCGGTGTTGACCACGGCGCCCACGCCGGTGACGACGGCGCAGCCGAACAGGGCGGCCACGTCGAGCGGCAGGGTGGGATCGATCACGACGATCGAACCGCGATCGACCACGGCATACTCGGCGTAGCACGAGACGCCCGACTGATGGTTCACCGGCTTGCCGTCGAGATGCAGCCGATGGTGGCCCGACAGGAGCTGGCCCGCGGCGCGCGGGCTCACCGAGCGCTCGCAGATGTAGGGCCGGCCTTCCAGGCAGCGCCGGCAGCGACCGCAGCTCACGTTGAAGGTGAAGCAGACATGATCGCCCACCTTGACGTCGTGGACGCCCGCGCCCAGCTCGACGATCTCGCCCGCGCCCTCATGGCCCAGCACGATCGGCACCGGCCGCGGCCGATCGCCGTTGATCAGCGACAGGTCGGAATGGCAGAGCCCACCGCCGCCCACCTTCACCAGCACCTCGCCCTCGCCCGGCGGATCGAGCTCGAGCTCGGCGATCTGGATCGGCTTGGACTTGGCGAACGGCCGCGGCGCGCCGCAAACGGTGAGAACGGCAGCTTTCATCTTCATCAGGCGATTCCTCCGTCGACCCGGACCAACGATCCGGTGGTGAAACTGGACTTGGCTGAGGCGAGATAGAGCGCGGCGGTCACGATCTCCTCCGGCCGGCCACTGCGTTTGAGCGCCGCCGTCGAGTTGAGCTTGTGCTCCTCGTTCCACGCCTTGGAAACATCCGTCAGGAACCGGCCGGGAGAGATGGTGTTGACCCGCACCTTGGGACCGTACTCGAAGGCGAAGGCCTCGGTGATGGCGTTGAGGGCGGCCTTGGCGCCGGCATAAGGCGCGATCTGCGGCCGGGGGCGCAGCGCCCCGGCGCTGGAAATATTGATGATCGAGCCGCCCTCGCCCGCCGCCATGCGGCTGCCGACCAGGGACATCAGGCGGAACGGGCCCTTGAAGTTCAGCGACACGATGCGGTCGAAGAGCTGCTCCGGCGTCTCCAGCGACGAGGGCGCGAGCGGCGAGGAACCGGCGTTGTTCACCAGGATGTCGACCTTGCCGAAGGCGGTATAGGCCGCGTCGGCCAGGCCTTCGAGCTCCTGCCAGTTGGCGATGTTGCAGGCGTAGGTATGGGCCTTTCGGCCCATGGCGCGGACCTCGGCGGCGACCTTCTCGCAGGCGTCGAGCTTGCGGCTGGTGATGAAGACGTCGGCGCCGTGGGCGGCGAAGGCTAAAACCATCTGGTAGCCGAGGCCGCGGCTGCCGCCGGTCACCAAGGCAACCTTGCCCGTGAGGTCGAATAGGTCGGTCATACCGACTGAGTAACAAAATCCGCGGACCGAGCGAAGCCCGCGAGCCGACAGGCAAAAGGGCCGCGGAAGCCACGGCCCTTTCTCCTTTGTGGTTGGCCTACACGCTGCCGGGGTCGCCGACGACGGTGCCCCCGTCGCCCAGGATCAGGATATCGAGGAGGGCCGTGGCGTAGCCGCCATGGCCATCCGAGACCGTGTAGCTGAACACGTCGTGAGCCTGGCGATCGGGGAAGGCATCGGCATCCGGGCCGCCAAGCACACTGGGCTTCGTGGCGTAGCTCCAGGAGCCGTCCGCCTGGATGGTGATGATGCCGAACGTGCCTTCGACGGCCTCGCCGACATGGCCGGCGATCTGGCCCGACTGGCTGCCGGCCGTGAAGCCGACGACGGATAGCGAATCGCCGTCCGGGTCGATATCGACACCCGGTGCATCGGTGATGACGTTGCCGGCCACCGTCGATGGGATGTTCTCAAACACGCCGCCTGCCGAGTCGTCCGCCGCCACCGGCGCATGGTTGACCGGCGCCGGCGGCGCGGTGGGATCAACCACCTGACCGTCGACCACCAGCACCAGGTTCTCGAGGTCGTGGGTGACCAGGCCGGAATGCCACGCGAAGACATGGTGCGGGTTGTCGAGGAAGGCTGCGACATCGGCCTTCACGCCGGCATTGGCCCATTCCGAGCCCGTCAGCTCCAGCCGCAGCGTGTCGATGCCCGAGCCGCCGTCGTAGAGATCGATACTGTGGGCATTCTCCGACATCTTGTAGACCAGCGTGTCATTGCCCGCGCCGCCCGACACCAGATCGCTACCCGAGCCGCCGTTCAGCGTGTCGTTGCCGTTGCCGCCCAGCAGGATGTCGCTGCCGCCGCCGCCGTTCAGAATGTCGTTGCCGCCGGCGCCCAGCAGCAGGTCGCTGCCGTTGGTGCCGTTCAGGATATTATCGCCGCCGTTGCCGATCTTGATCGCCATGCCATTCTCCTCAGGATCCGAAACCCGAGAATAAAGCGATGGGTAGGTTCAGCCTTTCAATCGCGCGGCGCCGACTTTTATTGGGTGTATTTCCCGGTCCGGATGCGCTGCGGCGCAAGCACCAGCGCATCCGGACTGTCATTTTGCCCCTGGCATGGCCCTTGCTATCCTTGAAATGGAGCCAACCCCGGTCGGCATGAGGCTGCGCCGATGAGCATACACGTCGCCCTTCATCACAGGACGACCTACAAGTACGACCGGCTGGTGGCGCTTGGCCCTCAGGTGGTGCGGCTGCGCCCTGCGCCGCATTCCCGCACGGCGATCCTGTCCTATTCGCTGCGCGTCGAGCCCAAGCAGCATTTCCTCAACTGGCAGCAGGACCCGCAGGGCAATCATCTCGCCCGCCTGGTCTTCCCCGAGAAGACCGACCTCTTCGAGGTGGTGGTCGACCTGGTCGCCGACATGACGGTGATCAATCCGTTCGACTTCTTCCTCGAGCCCGACGCCGAGCAATGGCCGTTCGCCTACGATCCCTCGCTCGCCGCCGAGATCGCGCCGTTCCGCAAGGTCGAGCCGCCAGGTCCATTGCTGGCGGCGTGGCTCGCCAAGGTCGACCGCCGCGGCAAGCAGCGCACCGTCGACTTCATCGTCGGACTGAATGCGCGGCTGCAGAAGGACATCGGCTACATTGTGCGCATGGAGCCGGGCGTGCAGAGCTGCGAGGAGACGCTCAAGCTCGCCAAGGGCTCCTGCCGCGACACCGGTTGGCTCCTGGTCACCATCATGCGCCATCTAGGCTTCGCCGCGCGCTTCGCCTCGGGCTACCTGATCCAGCTCATGCCCGACGAGAAGCCGCTCGACGGACCGGAAGGCCCGACGCACGACTTCACCGACCTCCATGCGTGGTGCGAGGTCTACCTGCCGGGCGCCGGCTGGATCGGTCTCGATCCGACCTCGGGCCTGCTGACCGGTGAGGGCCACATCCCGCTCGCCTGCACGCCCGAGCCGTCGAGCGCGGCGCCGATCGAGGGCGCGGTCGAGGAGAGCGAGGTCACTTTCTCCTACGAGATGAAGGTGATGCGCGTGCGCGAGACGCCGCGCACCACCAAGCCCTACAGCGATGAGCAGTGGTCGAAGCTGCTTGCCGTCGGCGAGGCGATCGAGGGCGACATCGGCCGGCACGACCTCAGGCTCACCATGGGCGGCGAGCCGACCTTCGTGTCGATCGACGACATGGACGGCGCGGAATGGAACACGCTCGCGCTGGGACCGGAGAAGCGGCGCAAGGCTGGCGTGTTGTTCCGCAAGCTCGCCGACCGCTTTGCCTCAGGGCCATTGCTGCATTTCGGCCAGGGCAAATGGTATCCCGGCGAGCAGCTGCCGCGCTGGGCGCTCAATTGCCACTGGCGCAGGGACGGCGAGGCGATCTGGCGCGATCCGCATCTCTATGCGTCGGAAGACAAGCCGGTCGGCGTCACGCCCGAGATGGCGCATCGCTTTGCGCTGGCCTTTGCCCAGCGGCTGCAGCTCGATCCCGGCTATCTGTTCGGCGCCTTCGAGGACACCTGGTACTACCTGTGGCGTGAGCGGCGGCTGCCCAGCAACGTCACGGTCGACGCCGCGAAGGTGAAGGACGAGATGGAGCGCGAGCGGCTGGCGCGTGTGTTCGAGAAAGGCCTCGAAAGCGCCGTCGGCACCGTGCTGCCCATCCAGCGCGAGCACAACGGCCGCGGCCGCTGGCGCAGCGGGCCGTGGTTCCTGCGCTCGGAGAAGTGCTACCTGATCCCGGGCGATTCGCCGCTCGGCTACCGCCTGCCGCTCGATTCGCTGCCGTGGGCGGCGGCGCAGGACGCCGACTTCATCGCCGACCCCGACCCGATGGCGCCGCATCAGGCCCTGCCGCCGCTCGACACCTTCCGCCGCGCACCGGTGCTGCGCCGCCAGGAACGTGGCATGCCGGCCGACACCAACGGCGACGGTGACACCCGCCGCGAGGCCTGGCGGCGCGCGTTGGCGCCCGATCTCGGGCTGCGTCCCGGCGTCGGCCACTCGGCCGGCAACATCGTGCGCACGGCGATCTCCTTCGAGCCGCGCGACGGCCATCTCTTCGTCTTCATGCCGCCGACCGAGCGCACCGAGGACTATCTCGACCTCGTCACCGC
>JAKFVH010000124.1 GCA_021732285.1 Reyranella sp.
CACCGTGATGTAGCGCTCGATCTCCTCCGACGACTGGCCGGGATTCTGGGTGATGATGTCGACCAGCGGCGGCACCGGGTCGGGATAGGCCTCGATGTTGAGCGTGCGATAGGCGAACAGGCCGCCGATCATCATCACGGCGCCGAGAATGATCACCAGGACGCGTTGCCTGAGGGTGTTGCCGATGACGGCCTGCATGAACCTACGGCGCTGTGAACCGGGCCGTCGTCAGTCGCGACGGGCGGCGCGATCGATGAACAGCGCCCCGCTGGTCACGACGGTCTCGCCGACATTGAGCCCCTTCTTGACCTCGACCAGCCCGTTGCTCGTATCACCGACCACGATGGGACGCGACACCACGGTCTTGCTGTCGGGGCGTGCCACCCAGACACGGGCGTTGGCGCCCTCATAGACGATCGAATCGACCGGCACCGCGGGCATCGAGCGATCGTCGCCCGAGACGATGCGGAAGGAGGCGAACATCTCGGGCTTGAGCTCGAGATTGCGGTTGGTGATCTGGGCGCGCACCGGCAGGCGGCGTGTGTTGGGATCGAGGGCCGGCGCGACATAGTCGAGCCTGGCGTTGAACACCTGGCCGGGGAAGGCGAGCACGGTGACCTGGACAGGCGCACCGACCTTCATCCTGGGCGCGTCGGACTCGCGCACGTTGGCGACCAGCCACACCGTCGACAGATCGCCGATGGTGTAGACCGGGTCGTTGGCGCCGGCGTTGATGTACTGGCCCAATCCGACCTTGCGCTGGATGACAGTGCCGGCGATCGGCGCCGCCACGATGGTCTCCGCGCCGACGCGATCGCGCTTCTCGAGATCGGCGATCTCCTCGTCGCTGCGGCCGAGGATGCGCAGCCGATTGCGCACCGCCGCCAGCGTGATCTCGGCGGCGCGCAGGTCGCCCTGCGCCTGCACCAGATCCGACTGAGCCTGCTCGAGATCTTTCAGCGCACCGCCGCGGATCGCCTGCAGGTCGCGCTGGCGCTTCTCGGCCATCTGCGCCAGCGCCAGCCGCGACTTCGCCTTGTCGACGCCGGCCACCGCGGTGATGAGATCGTTGTGGCCCTGCACGAACTCGCTCGCCTCGATGGCGAACAATGGCGCGCCGCGCTCGACATGCTCGCCGGGCTTGGCGATCAGGCGGCTGACGCGGCCGGAATAGGGCGAGAAGACCGGCGTGGTCGTGTCCTCGTTGATGGCGATCCGGCCGTCGGTCGCGCGCTCTTCGCGGAAGGCGATCGGCTCGACCTTGGCGAAGCGGAAGCCCGCCCACTGCGAATCGCTCGGCCGGAAGGCGCCGTCGGTCTCGACCAGGGCCGGCGGCCGCATCAGGGCGTTGCCGGGGTTGGTGTTCAGCATCATCCAACCGGCGACCATGGCGATACCCGCCACGCCGGCGCCGGCAAACCACAGGCCGTGGCGCGGCAGGCGCCTGGCCAGCGAGGATTTGGATGGGGTGCTCATTGGCCAGGGAGCTTAGGGAGTCCAGATTACGGAAGCCTGACGGCCGGGCTCTGAACCGTCGCCGGCATGCTAGAATGCGTTGCATCGCTCTGACATGGCGAAGGCACATCGATGCGCATCCTTCTCGTCGAGGACAACGCCGAGCTCGTTTCCCTGGTCATCAAAGGCCTCCACCGCAGCGGATTCGCCGCCGATCCGGTGGGAAATGCCGCCGACGCGAGCCACGCCCTGGCGACGATCCGCTACGCCGCCGTCGTGCTCGACCTTGGGTTGCCGGACGAGGACGGGCTCACTTGGCTGCGCACCGTACGCGCCCGCGGCGATTCGACGCCCGTGCTGGTCCTGACGGCACGTGACGGCGTCAGTGATCGCGTCACCGGATTGCGGGCGGGCGCCGACGACTACGTCGTCAAGCCGTTCGCCCTGGAGGAGCTGGTGGCCCGACTCCGGGCGCTGCTGCGACGCTCGGACAACCTGCTCGGCCATTGCCTGACCCTGGGCAATGTGGCGCTCGACACCGAGGGCCGGCAGGTGACCGTCGACGGCACCGTGCGGCAATTCTCCAGCCGCGAGACCGCGGTGCTGGAAATCCTGCTCCGACGCTGCGGCAACGTGGCCCCCAAGCGGCTGTTCGAGGATCACCTGTTCGGCCTGACCGACGAGGTCGGCTCCAACGCCGTCGAGGTCTACATCCATCGCCTGCGCCGCATGCTGGCCGACAGCGGCGCCACGGTGCAGGTCCACACGGTGCGGGGCGTGGGCTACATGCTGGCCGAGGCGAAAGGCGCGTGACGCGCCATGAGCCTTCATCGACAGGGTGACGGCTCGGCAAGCGCCTGGGTCAGGTAACGACTCCATTCCACCGCGCAGATATGCGCTAGGCCAGCCTACTTCCCGAAGAAAGTAAGCTTTCCGTCAGGTTGCGAAGTCACAACCATGGTTGCATCATCGGTGATGGTGTTTCTCTCGGATAGATCGCCGACAACCTCCGATTCCCAATGATCAGTTCGGTCGCGTAACGCGAATGTTCGAAAGATACTGCTTCGAGCATCCCCAAGACGAAACGCGTCGCGTGAACGTCGGCGCTGTAGGCTACCTTGTGGCAGGGCTGGCAGGCTCACTCTATGTGCTTTGGAAAGCGGGCTGGGCCGGGTTCGTCGCGGCCCTCCTTCCCCACCTTTTCATGATGTTGGCGCTCATTGCGGCGACAGGCGTCACATCGTTGATTCTTCCGGGCACCCAGCAACTGGCTGTGCTGGTAATCGGCGTTCCCGCGCTGTTGGTCTTCCAGTCGATCTACATGGTCCGGATCATCAGCCGGACCTACACCGACCGGGGCTGGATCGTTCATTCGATCTGATCGGTCCAGCGCGGTTTGGGCCACTCCCCGTCGGACACCGGAGCGCTACAGCACGTCGTGCAAATTGACGTCTCCCCCCTTGATTAGAATTATTCTAAACTATATTCAGAAGACCGAAGATGATCGGAGGAGACGATGACGACTGAAAGCAAATGCCCTTTCTCGGGCGGCAAGCGAGGCCCGACCAATCGTGACTGGTGGCCGGACCAGCTCAACTTGCAAGCCCTTCACCAGCACTCCGCGCTGTCCGACCCGATGGGCGCGGCCTTCGATTACGCCAAGGAATTCAAAGGCCTCGATCTCAGCGCCGTGATCAAGGACCTGCGCGCCTTGATGACGGATTCGCAGGATTGGTGGCCGGCCGACTTCGGCCATTATGGGCCGTTCTTCATCCGTATGGCCTGGCACAGTGCCGGCACGTATCGAGTGGGTGACGGCCGCGGCGGCGCCGGCGGCGGCCAGCAGCGCTTCGCGCCGCTCAACAGCTGGCCCGACAACGTCAACCTGGACAAGGCCCGGCGATTGCTGTGGCCGATCAAGCAGAAATACGGCGCCAAGATCTCGTGGGCCGACCTCCTCATCCTCACGGGCAACGTTGCGCTGGAGTCGATGGGCTTCAAGACGTTCGGCTTCGGCGGCGGACGCGTCGACACCTGGGAGCCCGAGACGGACATCTACTGGGGTCCGGAAGGCAAGTGGCTGGCGGACGAGCGCTACAGCGGCGACCGCGATCTGCAAAACCCGCTGGGCGCCGTGCAGATGGGCCTGATCTACGTCAATCCGGAAGGCCCCAACGGCAACCCCGATCCCCTCGCCGCGGCGCGCGACATCCGCGAGACCTTCGCCCGCATGGCGATGAACGACGAGGAGACCGTCGCCCTGATCGCCGGCGGCCACACCTTCGGCAAGACCCATGGCGCGGGTGATGCGGCCCTGGTGGGGCCGGAACCGGAAGCGGCCGGCATCGAGGCGCAGGGCTTCGGCTGGATCAGCAAGTTCGGCACGGGCAAGGGCAAGGACGCGATCTCCGGTGGCCCGGAAGTCACCTGGACGCAGACGCCGACCAAGTGGAGCAACCACTTCTTCGACAACCTGTTCAACAACGAATGGGAGCTGACGAAGAGCCCTGCCGGGGCGCACCAGTGGAAGGCGAAGAACGGCGGTGCCTCGATCCCCGACGCCTACGATCCGTCGAAGCGGCACGTGCCGACCATGCTGACCACGGATCTCTCGCTGCGCGTCGATCCTGCCTACGAGAAGATCTCGCGGCGCTTCTACGAGCATCCCGACCAGTTCGCCGACGCCTTCGCCCGCGCGTGGTTCAAGCTGACCCATCGCGACATGGGACCGGTCGTCCGCTACCTCGGCCCGCTCGTGCCTGCGGAACACCTGATCTGGCAGGACCCGATCCCGGCCGTCGATCATCCGCTGATCGCGGAGCAGGACATCGCCGCCTTGAAGGCGAAGATCCTGGCGTCGGACCTCACCGTCTCCGAGCTGGTCTCGGCGGCCTGGGCATCGGCGTCGACCTTCCGTGGCTCCGACAAGCGCGGCGGCGCGAACGGCGCCCGCGTTCGCCTGGCGCCGCAGAAGGACTGGGACGTCAACCAGCCGGCGCAGCTCGCCAAGGTGCTGCAGAAACTCGAGGCGATTGCGAAGGAATTCAACGCCTCGCTGTCCGGCGGCAAGAAGGTCTCGCTCGCCGACGTGATCGTGCTCGCAGGCTCCGCGGCGGTCGAGAAGGCCGCCAAGGACGCCGGGCACGACGTGAAGGTGCCGTTCATGCCCGGACGCATGGACGCATCGCAGGAGCAGACCGACGCCCACTCCTTCGCGCCGCTCGAGCCCGTGGCCGATGGGTTCCGCAACTACCTGCGGGGCAAGTCACGTCTGTCGCCTGAGGAGCTGCTGGTGGACCGCGCCCACCTGCTGACGCTGACGGCGCCCGAGATGACCGTCCTTGTCGGCGGCTTGCGTGTCCTCGGCGTCAACGCCGGCGGCTCCAGCCATGGCGTCTTCACCAAGAAGCCGGGAGCGCTGACGAACGACTTCTTCGTCAACCTGCTCGACATGGCCACCGAGTGGAAGCCGGCCGCGACCGACGGCGTGTTCGAGGGTCGCGACCGACGGACCGGCGCGGTGAAGTGGACAGGCACCCGCGCCGACCTGATCTTCGGCTCGCACGCACAGCTGCGCGCCTTGTCGGAGGTCTATGCCTCAGCCGATTCCAAGGCGAAGTTCGTGGCTGACTTCGTGGCGGCGTGGGTCAAGGTGATGAACCTCGATCGCTTCGACCAGGCCTGATCCGGCTTTTGGACCATTCACTTGGGGGGCGGCCAAATGGCCGTCCCCCAGGATGGAATTTTTCTAAGAAGGGCCCGTTGCACCGCATTTTTGCCGCTGCCAATGTGGCCCCGTGTCAGCATTGCCCAACAAAAAGCCGCGCCGCGTCGCGCTCTTCGTCACCTGCCTGGTCGACCTGTTCCGGCCCTCGGTTGGTTTTGCCGCCGTAAAACTCCTCGAGGACGCCGGCTGCACGGTCGAGGTCCCGCCCCAGCAGGTCTGCTGCGGGCAGCCGGCCTACAATTCCGGAGACCGGGCCACGACGCGGGCCATCGCCGCCCAGGTCATCGAGGCCTTCGAGGGCTATGACGCCGTGGTGGCGCCCTCCGGCTCGTGCGGCGGCATGCTGAGCCACCACTATCCGGGCCTGTTCGACGACGATCCGGCGATGAAGGCGCGGGCCGAGAACCTGGCCAGCCGCAGCTACGAGCTTTTAGCGTTCCTGGTCGACGTACTGGGCGTCACCAAGGTCGCGGCGCGCTACGACGACGTCGTCACCTATCACGATTCCTGCTCGGGCCTGCGCGAGCTCGGCGTCAAGGACCAGCCGCGGCAGCTGCTCGGATCCGTGCACGGCCTCCGCCTCAGCGAGATGAAGACGCCCGAGGTGTGTTGCGGCTTCGGCGGCACGTTCTGCGTAAAATATCCCGAGATCTCCAATGCCATGGTCGGCGAGAAGTCATCCGACGTCGCCAGCGCCGGGGCGGGCACGCTGCTGGCGGGCGACCTCGGCTGCCTGATGAACATGGCGGGCAAGCTGCAGCGCGAAGGCAGCCCGGTGAAGGTGCGTCACGTCGCCGAGGTGCTGGCCGACATGGGCGGCATCGCGGCAATCGGCGAGCCGGAGCGCGGCTGATGCAGTCGACCGCCCACGACTTCAAGGACAACGCCCACGCAGCGCTGGTCGATCCCAACCTGCAGGATTCGCTCGCCAAGCTGAAGGTGGGCTTCTCCGAGCGGCGGCGGCAGGCGGCCGAGCGTCTGCCCGAGTTCGAGGCCCTGCGCGACCGCGCGCGGGACATCAAGAACCACACGCTGGCCAACCTCGACTTCTATCTGGAGGAGTTCGAGCGCAAGGTTTTGGCCCTGGGCGGCCACGTCCATTGGGCGCCGACGGCGGCCGATGCGCGCCAGATCATCACCGACCTCTGCCGCAGCATGAATGCGCGGACCGTGGCCAAGTCGAAGTCGATGGTGTCAGAGGAGATCGGCCTCAACGACCACCTGGAAGCGCTGGGCATTTCCCCGATCGAGACGGACCTCGGCGAATACATCATCCAGCTGCGCCACGAGCCGCCCAGCCACATCATTGCGCCGGCCGTCCATCTCACCAAGGACCAGGTCGCCGACACCTTCCATGAGGCGCACAGCAAGCTCGGCTTCACCAAGCGCCTGACCGAGCGCAACGATCTCGTCGCCGAAGCGCGCTACGTGTTGCGCCAAAAATTCCTCGACGCCGATGTCGGCCTGACCGGCGCCAACTTCCTGGTGGCCGAGACCGGCTCGTCGATGCTGGTCACCAACGAGGGCAATGCGGATCTGTCGAACACCCTGCCCAAGATGCACATCGTGCTGGCCAGCATCGAGAAGGTGATCCCCACGCTCGAGGATGCCGCCGTCCTGCTGCGCGTGCTGGCGCGCTCGGCGACCGGCCAGGAATCGTCGGCCTATACGACACTGAACACCGGGCCGAAGCGGCCGGGCGACCTCGACGGGCCCGAGCACTATCATGTCGTCATCCTCGACAACGGCCGTTCGTCGGTGCTGGGCACCGAGATGCAGGACATGCTGCGCTGCATCCGCTGCGGCGCCTGCATGAACCACTGCCCGGTCTATGGCGCGATCGGCGGCCATGCCTATGGCTGGGTCTATCCCGGCCCGATCGGCGCGGTGCTGACGCCGCAGTTGCTGGGCGTCGAGGAAGCGTCGAACCTGCCCAACGCCTCGACCTTCTGCGGCCGCTGCGAGAGCGTCTGCCCGGTGCGCATTCCCCTGCCCAAGCTGATGCGGCACTGGCGCGAGCGCGAGTTCGAGCGCCATCTCACGCCCAAGGGGGTCCGTCAGGGCTTGGCGCTGTGGAGCTTCCTCGCCCGCCGGCCGCGGCTCTACAAAGGCCTGACAGGCCTCGCCAACCGCATGCTCGCCCTGTTCGGCCGTGCCGACGGCCGCTACGGCACCCTGCCGCTGGCCGGTGGCTGGACGCGCTTTCGCGACTTCCCAGCGCCGCAACCAGGCGGCACGTTCCATGCTCAGTGGAAGCACAGAAAGCCATGAGCGACGCCCCTAATCAGGCAAACAGGGCCACCATCCTGGACGGCATCCGCCGCTCGCTCCATCGCGGCGCGCTTTCAGGCGCCCCGCGCGAGGCCGTCGAAGCCCGGCTGGCCGAGCCGCCGCGCGGCCCCGCGGTGGCGCGCGCCAACCTTCCGCAGCCCGACAAGGTGGCGCTGTTCTGCCAGTGGGCCGAGGCCAACAACGCCACGGTGGCGCGGGTCGCCGCCGCCGACGTGGCAAGCGAGGTTACAAGCTACCTGGCGCGCAACAACCTGCCGGCCGAGGCAGCGATGGCGCCCGGGCCGGCGCTCGACGGCTTCGACTGGGCCAGCCAGAAGATGCTGTCGTTGCGGCGCGGCCGCGGCGAGGGCGGCGACCATGTCTCGATCACCGGCGCCTTCGCCGGCATTGCCGAGACCGGCACCTTGGTGACGGCCTCGGGGCCTGAGCATCCGGTGACGCTCAACCTCCTGCCCGACACCCATATCGTCGTGCTGCGTGAAGGCGACATCGTCGGCGGCTACGAGGACGTGTGGGCGCGCCTGCGCGCGCGCTACGGCAAGGACCGCATGCCGCGCACGGTCAACACCATCACCGGCCCCTCGCGCACCGGCGACATCGAGCAGACGATCGAGCTCGGCGCCCACGGGCCGCGGCGCATGCATATCGTGGTGGTGCGCGAATGAGTGGCGCCGGCGACGCTTCGCCTGCGGAGAGCAAGGCGGAACTGCGCGTCGTCGGCACGAGCGTCACGCACGAGACCGAAGCGCTGCTCGAGCGGCTGGCGACGTCGGTCGGCCGGCGCACGCCGCATGTGCTTCAGGTCGGTTCACGCACGTCGGTTGCAGATCGCAACGTTCGTAACTGGCGCAGCCTGGTGGGCAAGCGCTTCAACCGCGCCCGCTTCGTCGGCCTCGATCTCCTGGACGGCACGAACGTCGATCATGTGCTCGATGTCTGCGGCCCTCTCACCGGCCTGAAGGCCGGGCTGGGCGAGGAGGCGTTCGATCTCGTCCTGTGCTGCCATGTGCTGGAACACACGCGCGATCCCTGGCGGGCGGCGCGCAACATCGAGGGCCTCATGAGGCCGGGCGGCCTGGTCTTCGTCTCGGCCGCCTGGAGCCAGGCCTTCCACGCCGCGCCGGACGATCTGTGGCGCTTCTCGGTGCGCGGCCTGATGCGGCTGTTCGGACGGCTGGAGATCGTGTCGGCGTTCTACAGCGGCGGCGACGTCGGCCTGGACGTGGCCTACCGCGTCGTGCGCGACGGCAAGCCTGAGCTCGATCCGCGCTCCGGCGCCGTCGAGCAGGGCCTGTTCCAGCTCGTGCTCGACCACGAGGACAACCGGGCCGTGCTGGCCCGTCAAGCCACGGAACGTTTGCCGGTGTCGCGCACCTACATGCCGACCCTGTTCGTCAACATCGTCGGGCAGCTGGCCTAGGCTGGCCTGGACTTTGCCGCCTTTGGGAGTAAGCCGGCGAAGCCGAACTGAGCACCGATCACCCACCGCTTCCGAGCTGCGAGGTCGGCGCCGGTCGCCATGCTGGGCGAATCCGCGAACGGCGAGCAGCGCCGCGCAAGCCCCGTCTCAACCCGAATTTCCGCGCCAACGGCTCTATTCAGGCTTGTCCTGACCGTCTGGCGAGATGGAGCCCGGCTCCCGCAGCAAGTTCAACTTGGTTGCCGCTTGTCCGGGCACGCGGATGTAAAGGCTGCCCGAATCGTACATCGAGTACTGAAGCGCATCCTCCATCGATGCGAGCGCCTCACGTTGCTGCACAAGGGCTTCGAAGCGCGCCAGCTCGACGATCGCCTGCTCCACTTGCGCCGCCAGAGGCGCGAGACGGTCGGTTTCACCTAGCCGAAAGGCGCGCTCGATCTGCTGACGCTGACGTGCTTGATCGCGCAGGAGAGTGTCGGCGGTGGCGATTGTTCGAACGGCGGCAAGAAACAGCGCTCGCGCCCGATCGATCTCGCCGATGACCTTGGCTTGCAACGCGACAAAGCGCGCGCCTGCTTCTTTTCGTCGGGCCTCGGCCTCGGCAATCGGGCCCTGGTTCTGGTTGAAGATGGGCAACTCGACGTTCAAGTCCAGGCTATAGAGGTCGAATCCCCGATCATAAGTGTAGCCGGGACCCAGGGTGATGTCAGGGTATTGCTTCGCGATCTGCAGGCGCACGCTCGCCTGAGACGCGTCATATTCGGCAAGTAGCCCCAAGACATCCGTCCGCTCCTGAAGCGCGCGCCGACGCAGGGCGTTTGCCGCGAGATCGGTGCCCTCCGGCATTCCGACGGGGTTGTCGAATGTGCCGAGCGCGAGCGATGCCGCCTCCAAGGCTCGACCCGGGACGCCCACCGCGGTGGCCAATCTGGCCCGCGCGTCGGCCGCCTGGCGCTCGCTGTCGCGCAGCGCCAACCTGGCTTGGCTGAGGTTGATGCGCTCGCGGGCGACGTCGAGTGCCGAGGCGTCTCCAGCGGTAAATCGACCTTCGAGAAGGGTGACGATCTGCAACTGAACCGTCAATCGCTGCTCAATCAGTGTCCGCCGGCGCTCTGCCGCCCAGAGATCCAGGAGCGCCGACCGCACGCCGCCGCGAACCTGCCATGCCGCCGTTATCACGTCCTGACGGGCCGCTTCGACGAGATTGCGGGCCACCTCGATCCGCTTCTCTCGCTTGCCGGCGGTTTCCAGGATGAAGCTCACGATGAATCCGATCGTCCAGGACGAAGCATCGATGACTGCAGGGTATTGGCCCGGCTGAAGCTTGAACGTCGGATTGGGCGTTTGACGGGCAGTCTTAACGCCGGCCCTGGCGAGTGCCAGTTTGGAGCGGGATACCTCCATCTCTGGATGGAAGTAGAGGGCAGCTAGCGTGAGGGTGGACAGGTCCCAGGTGGCCGAACTGGCGCCGGAGGCACGATCCGGCAGGACATCGGCTATGAACCGTCCCAGTGTCGGGTCGGAAAGCGTGCGCTGCTCCAAAGCCGCGGCCGTCGCGTCCGGCTGGATGGGCTTGGCCGTGTACGAGGCACATCCGGCGAGAAACGCGGCTGCACCGCCTAGGATCAATCCGCCGGCAATGCGGGCAAATCTTTTAGCCACGGGCAAGTCCTCATCTCTCACAGCCCTGCCCTCCGCTATTCCGCGGTTGATGGAAGCTGCGTTGACGGAGCGTCCGCGGCTTCCTCGCGCCGCTCGCGGCGCGTTTCGACCCATTCGTACATCAACGGCAACAGCAGCAGCGTCAGCACGGTCGAGGTGATGAGGCCGCCCACGACCACGGTCGCGAGCGGCCGCTGCGTTTCGGCGCCGACTCCCCGGGAGAGCAGCATCGGCAGCAAGCCGAGGATGGCCACGGAAGCGGTCATCAGGACCGGCCGCAGCCGCAGTGCCGCCGCTTCGCGCACGGCCTCACGGATCGAGCGGCCGAGCCGGAGCTGGTCGTTCATGAAGGACACCAATACGATGCCGTTCAACATGGCGACGCCGAAGACGGCAATGAAGCCGATCGCCGACGGCACCGACAAATACTGCCCCGTGACGAACAAGCCGACGATGCCGCCGACAAGCGCGAACGGCACGTTGGCGATGATCATGGTGGCGTGTGGCACCGAATTGAAGGCGGTGTAGAGAAGGATGAAGATCAGGCCGATCGTCAGGGGCACGATGACCGCCAACCGCCTCATTGCCCGCTGCTGGTTCTCGAACGCGCCGCCCCATTCGATGTAATAGCCGGTCGGCAACTTGACCTGCCGGGCGATAGCCGCATCGGCATCGGCGACAAAGGCATCGACGGGCCGATCGCGCACGTCCATCTGGATGACCGCGTAGCGTTGGAGCTGCTCGCGGCGGATGAAGGAATAGCCGTCATCGACTTCGATCTTGGCGAGCTGCGCAAGCGGCACGAGGCCTCCCGTTTGGGTGCGGATCGGGATGTTCTCGATGGCCGCGATGTCCTTGCGATACTCCTCCGGCAGCCAGACCACGATATCGAAGCGCTTCGTCCCGTCGATCAGCGTGCTCACGGCTTGGCCACCGATGCCCGCGCGGACGACTTCCAGGAGCTCGGCCACGCTCACACCGTAGCGCGCCATGGTCGCCCGATCCGCGCGGATGGCGATCTGGGGCTTGCCCGTCTTGGCCTCCAGCGACAGGTCCGCCACGCCGGGAACGCCGGTGAGGACTTGCTTGATCTGACCGGAAAGCCGGTCGAGCGTCGACAGGTCCGGACCGTAGAGCTTCAACGCGAGGGTGGCCCGCACGCCGGAAATCAGCTCCTCGACTCGCGACTGAATGGGCTGCGTCGGCGCCACGACCACGGTCGGCACCTCCTTCTCGATGCGCTCCTGCATCTCCGAGGCGAGCGCCTGATAGGAGATCGCCTCGGGCCACTCGGCCAGCGGCTTCAGGGTCACGTTGATCTCCATGTAGTTGACGTCGGTGGTCTCGCCCTTCTCGGCCCGGCCGATCGTGGCCAATGTGGACACAACCTGCGGAAAGCCCTTCAGCAGCCCGTCGATCTGGTTCGAAATACGAATCGATTCATCCAACGACGTCGATGGAATGCTGGTGACGCGGAATTGGATAAGCCCCTCCTGCAGGGTCGGCATGAATTCCTTGCCGAGCAGAGGAAACAGTGCGAACGAAGCGATCAGCAGGAAGAGGGCCAGCACCATCGTGACGCCCTTGCGCGCCAGTGCGCGATCGAGAAGCGGCAGGTAGACCGCCTTGACCGCGCGCACGATGAAGGTGTCCTTTTCGGCCTTTGGCCTCAGCAATATCGCCGACAGGACGGGAACGAGAGTCATGGTGAGGATGAGCGATCCGATCATGGCAAAGGTGATCGTGAGCGCCATCGGCTTGAACAGCTTGCCTTCCAGATCCGACAGGCTGAACAATGGCAGGAACACGACGATGATGATGAGGATCGCGAACGCGATCGGGTTGGCCACTTCGCCAGCCGCCCTCAGGATGATTTCGCTGCGGGTTTCGCCGGAGCTGCTGCGGTGGCTCAGCAGCCGGTAGCTGTTTTCCACCATCACGACGGCGCCATCGACCATCATGCCGATGCCGATCGCCAGGCCGGCAAGCGACATCAGGTTGGCCGACAGGCCCGTCGCCTGCATGAATATGAAGGCGATCAGCATTGCAAGAGGGAGGGAAATGACGACGACAATCGCCGAGCGCAGCTCGCCAAGGAACAGGAACAGGATGACCGCGACCAGGACGGACCCTTCGATTAAGGCCCGTTCGGCCGTTCCCACGGCCTTGTCGACCAGCTCGGTGCGATCGTAGACAACATTGAGTGTCACGCCGGGCGGTAGTGTTTTGCGGGCCAGCTCCAGCTTGGCTTTGACCGCCTGGGCGACCTTCGCGGCATTTTCGCCGATCCGCTGCAGCGCGATGCCGAGCACGACTTCCTTGCCGTCGCGAGTCACCGCGCCAAACCGCAGCCCTGATCCGTCCTTCACATCGGCAACGTCGCGTATACGGATCGGCGTGTTCGCACGCGTCGTGATGACGATATTTGCGATGTCGGCGACGCTCGAGACCCGTCCGAGACCGCGCACCAGGAACTGCTCTTTCCCGCGATCGATGTACTGGCCGCCGACTTGCCGGTTGTTCGCGTCGAGGGCGTCCATGACCTCCTTGAAAGTGAGTCCATACTTGATCAGGCGACGCGGATCGATCTGCACCTGGTATTGCTTTGCCTGGCCTCCCCAGGACGTGACATCGTCGACACCAGGCGCCGTTCGCAGCAATAGCCGGACCGTCCAGTCCTGCAACGTGCGCAGATCCATGTCCGACAG
Organism: Reyranella sp.; assembly: GCA_021732285.1. Taxonomy (GTDB): domain Bacteria; phylum Pseudomonadota; class Alphaproteobacteria; order Reyranellales; family Reyranellaceae; genus Reyranella. The sequence goes on from JAKFVH010000124.1 coordinate 13,265, forward strand.
CTTCTTGTCGGTCGATTCGATCGTGTACCAGAGCACCTGCCCAAGCCCGGTGGAGTTGGGGCCGAGCTCGGGCTCGCCATAGCCCGCCGGAATGCGCTTCTTGGCCTCCGACAGCTTTTCGTCGACCAGCCGGCGCGCGAAATAGATGTCGGTCGAATCGGTGAAATACACACTCACATAGGACAGGCCGAACAGCGACACCGAACGGACCTGCACGACGCCCGGAAGGCCCGCCATGGCGGTCTCGATCGGCACGGTAAGCAGCGTCTCGACGTCCTCCGCGGCGAGGCCGGGAGACTCGGTGTAGACGTTCACCTGCACCGGGGTCACATCGGGAAAGGCGTCGACCGGCACCTGCTGGAAGGCGCGCACCCCGAGGAAGACGACGATCGCGAACGCCACGATCACCAGGAGCTTGTAGCGAAGCGATACCTGCACGAGCGCTGTCAGCATTGTCGTGCTCCTAGTACCGACTATCACTGATAGGTGAGTCGTAACTGTCACCCCGAGCGCAGCGAGGGGCCTTTGCGGCTGCAGGAAAGGTCCCTCGCTGCGCTCGGGATGACAGTGGGGCTGTATCAGGCATTTGTGATTCCGGGTACTAGTGGGTGTCGCCGATCTGGGATTTCAGCAATCGTGCTTTCAGCGCGTAGGCGCCGGCAACCACCACTTCATCGCCGGCCTCGAGCCCCGACCTGACCACGACCATGCCGCCGCTGCGCTCGCCGATCTCGACCGGGCGGGGCTCGAAGCCGCCGTCATGGGCCACGAAGGCCGTCATCTGACCCTGCAGCAGCACCAGGGCGTTCTCGGGAAGCCGCAGCGCGGGCTGGCGCCGTGTCTTGTCGATCTCGACATTGGCGAACAGGCCGGGCTTCAGGCGGCCGTCTGGATTGGCGACCTCCACCCTCGCCACCGCGGTGCGCGTGTCCTTGTCGAGGATGTTTCCGATGTAAGTGACCTTGCCGTCGAAGCGTTGTCCCGGATAAGCGCCCACCGTCACGATCGCCGGTGCGCCGACGGCAACGTCGGCCAGGTCGCGGTCGTACAGGTTCGTCTCGACCCAGACGGTCGACAGATCGGCGACCGTGAACAAGGCCTGATAGGCCTGCGCGTACTCGCCCAGGACGGCAGTGCGCTCGACGACCGTCCCGGCGAGCGGCGCGTTGACGGCAAGGAAGGCGGGCGACGCGCCGGCCGGCGCGGCGGCCGACACGCCGAGCGTGGCGAGCTTCGCTTCCACGGCGGCGAGCGCTGCCCGCGCCCGCTCGTAGTCCGAACGGACGCGCAAAAGATCCTTCTGGGCGATCGACCCATCCTGGGAGAGCTTCTGGGAGCGATCGAGGTTGATGCGGGCGAGATCGAGCTCGGTTTGGGCTTGCTGGTAGGCCGTCCGCGTCTCGGCGAGTTCAGGACTCTCGAGCGTGGCGAGAAGCGCGCCGGCCGCCACCTGCGCGCCAAGGTCCACAGCGATGTTGACCAATCGGCCGGCAACGGGGGATGTCACCCGGGCGAACCTGTTGCGATTGGCGCCGACTGTCCCGAACGCGGCTATGGTCTCCGCTCGCTCGGTCGCTTCAATTCGTTCGACCTTGATGCCTGCGCGACGAATCTCATCGGCGCTGAGTTGCACTACCTTTGCTTCGTCCGCATGGCCCTCAACTGCCGGCTTTTCAGAAGAACTGATCGACGCGGTGAGGGCCGGGAAGTACGCGACCAGCGCCGCGCCCATGGCGAGGGCGACAACAAGGACGCCCCACAGGTAAAACTTCCTTTGTGTCTTGACCATGCTCGATTCCCTCGTCGACGAGAGGGACAAGCGCCAACATAAGTTGCGCTCGCCCACTCATCGGCATTCATCTGGAACGGGAAGAATACGACGGGTGCGAGCCCGCCGGATTGACGCGGCGCTTTAGGCGGGGAAGGGCGGGCCGCGAGGTTTGAACGATACAGCCACAAAGATCGAGACGGCCGCGTCTGGGCCGCGCGACCACGGCAACAGCGCGGACGCAATGACTGGCATTGGTACTGGATCGACGGGCGACAATGCCTGGTCCGGAGGCGAAGCCAGCGGCAGATCCTCCGGAATGAGGCAGACAAGACCGCCGCAAGCCGGGCATGTGAGCTGTCGATCGCCGTCCGGCTTCGAATTCTTTGCCGCGATGCCTACCTTAAAGTCTGTCGCCAAACTCGGCATGACCTTCGCGTCGGACGCAAAGATTACAACCAACCCGGCTAGGAACAGCTTGATGAGAAGAAAGGCTGTCCTGCCCGCGTGAACGCGGCGTTTGGCCTGCGGGACGTTGCCCTCCGCCGACTGTGCCGTGCCGATATGATGGACATCAAGCATGGATGGTTTCCATATGGCCCAATCGGCTGGACGCGCCAATAGCAGAAGTCGCTCGGCAAAATTCACGGCCAAGGACTTCTGCAATTTGCCGGAGCGGAGGATGAGGCGCGGACACTGCAGGGAGCCATCCAGTCAATCAACTCACGCCGTTGAGCTTAGCTTCAACACCAACAGCAAGTCTCTGCGTCAAACAATAGCCTCTTTGCCCCCGTTGCAGAAGCCCTCCCGAGTCCTCCGACCAGGTACTTGACGGGTGTGATGATATTACGTCCTGTCAGGCTTTCACGAAGCCAAGTCCTGTCGCCTCCCCGAACCCGGGAAGTCGCTCGATCACGGGATGCAATCAAACGAGGCGCCGTTTGTGTGGCTTCGACGCAGACGAACCGGTATCAATCGATTGAACCGGGCCGCCTGCCCATGCTTGCCGCAATACTCCCGCGCCAACGGCCCTGGCATCTGCTTCGTTTCATGCATTCGCGACCGTCACGGCTGATTTTCCATGTCCGACAACACGCCGTGGATCCGATCTTTGACCCAAGCATGCACAATCGCGGTCGGTGTCGTGCGACGTCAGCCTCGGATAGTAGCCAGGTGCTGTTGCCGGTAAGGATGGATTGGCGATGGTAAAGGTTATGCAGGACATCAGAGCGGCGCGGAGAAATCCAGCCTTGATCCGTCCGCCAAAATCTGCCCAGTTTGTGCGAGGTGACATCGCGTTATTCGAGCTGGTTCTCGACCAGGATCGTGTTCGTGTGGTCGAAGAGCGCCACTGCCACTACCGGCTGGTGTCGCATTCCTGGATCACATCTTACGACCTCAAAACAACGCGGTGTGTGAGTTGATGTAGAAACCATGGCGCGACCACCACGACACGCGGCTGTGAGCATCGGGGATCCGATGCCTCGCGTTACCTTGCCCCTTGCGACAGGAGGACTGTTCGACTCCTGGGATCCAACGACATCGGGTCAGGCCCGCGTCTACTGGGTGGGTCTGCCGCCGTCACTGTCGGCCGCTGCGCAATTGGCTGAAGAGCTGGCCGGCCGCGAGACGCTGCTCCATATCGTAACGCCCGCGCCGCCACAGCAGGTGGATGCGAACCTGTCCTGGTTGCTCGATCCGGCCGGAGAGCTGGGACGTGCTTTCGGCGCCGTGGGATCCCTGGCCATTGTCGTTGATGCCGGCGGCCGCGTTGCCTTGTTGCAGCCGCAGCCGACACCCGATGCCGTCGAGGCCTTGGTGACATGCATCCATGGAGCAAGCACCGCGACCATCGTGCGGGCCAAGGCGCCTGTGCTCCTGCTCGAGCGCGTCGTCGACCTGTCGCTGGGCGAGGCGCTTATCGAGTACTGGCAGTCGGGCAGCAAGATCGTCAACGAGGTTGCATCGGATGCCGGCAACACGGTAAACGCCGACGTCAAGCGCCGACAGGATGTGCGATTGGACGATCCGACCCTGTTCGTTCAGCTGCGCGACTGTCTGGTGCGCCGCGTGGTGCCAACGATCCTGCAGGCATTCCATACCCGCATCAATGTAATCGAGGCGCCCCTCATCGGCTGCTACGGCGCCGGCGACGGCTGGTTCCGTCGCCACCGCGACAACACCAGTCGCAGCAACGCCCACCGCCAGTTTGCGATCAGCGTCAACCTGAACGAAGACTATGATGGCGGCGAAGTGCGCTTCCCGGAGTTCGGCCGGGAACTCTATCGGCCGGTCATGGGCGGCGCCGTGGTGTTCTCTTGCTCCCTGCTGCACGAGGCGCTTCCGGTGACACGCGGTCGGCGCTTGGGCGCATTCACTTTCCTGTCGACTAGCGGGCCCGCCGCATCGACGGGACCCGCGCCCCGACGCTGACGCCCACCGACGCAGGTAGCATCGCGTCGAGCCTGGAGCCGAGCCGAGACTCGGGGGGGTTGCCCGCATGGGCGGACGGCGCGCAACATCGAGGGCCCTGCTGAGGTCGGGCGGCCTGGTCCTCGTCTCGGCCGCCTGGAGCCAGGCCTTCCACGCCGCGCCGGACGATCTGTGGCGCTTCTCGGTGCGCGGCCTGATGCGGCTGTTCGGACGGCTGGAGATCGTGTCGGCGTTCTACAGCGGCGGCGACGTCGGCCTGGACGTGGCCTACCGCGTCGTGCGCGACGGCAAGCCTGAGCTCGATCCGCGCTCCGGCGCCGTCGAGCAGGGCCTGTTCCAGCTCGTGCTCGACCACGAGGACAACCGGGCCGTGCTGGCCCGTCAAGCCACGGAACGTTTGCCGGTGTCGCGCACCTACATGCCGACCCTGTTCGTCAACATCGTCGGCCGGCTGGTCTAGAGCACAAGCAGAAAGAGCGGGCTCTCGCCCGCTCTTTCCGTTTGTCTAGGTCGGTCTGCGACTAGAAGCGCAGATCCATGCCGAGCAGGAGCGCCCAGCTGTTGCCACTGACGGCATTGCTTGGGCCCGACGCGTTGAACATCACTCCGCCGCCGGTGATCTTGACGCCCGGTCCGAGCGCGTAGTTGACGCCGACTTCCCACTTGTTGACGGTCTCGGAGCCGAACAGCAGGGACGTCTGGGGGTTGCCGTTGAAGCAGGTGCTGTTCACACCAGGCACGCCGCCGCAACCTGCCGTGTTGAGCGTCTGAGCAAAGAAGCCGCTGTTGGTAGTGAGCGCCGTGATGCTGGCCGAACCGTTGCCGTTGGTGTTGTAGAAGCCCGCCCACATGAACGACATCTGCCACGGACCGGTCTCGTACATGATGCCCGCCGTGTAAAAGCGGGTGTCGTTGTCGATGCCGGTGAAGTAGTTCGAGCCCAAGCCGTTGTTGTCCCAGCCGATCGCACCACCGACGGTGAAGCCAGCATAGCCGAACTGCGCGCCGGCTACCCACTGCTTCCAAGGGGCGAGATTGGCCCCCGTCGCCATATTGGAGCCGACCCCCGACGCGTAGGCCGGGATGAACGACGCGTAGGCGAACGCACCGTACAGAGCGACGGTGAAGTCACCGAACTTGTTCAGGTAGTTGGCACCGATATCGAACAGATTTTGCCAGGTGCTGTCGGCGGTCGGGCAGTTGCCGATATTGGCGGGGCCTTGATAGCCGCACAGACCGGCAGCTTGGGTACCGCCTATGCCGGTGCCGGCCTGGGCGCCGGCTACGGTCAGAGACAGTTTGGGAGCATAACCGACACCGATCTGCAGGCCCTGGAAGCGTGGCGTGAAGTAGTTGATGCGGTTGACGTCCTGCCAAGTCGGCGTGATGGTCGTCGCCATCGTACGACCGTAGGCCTTGTTGTTGAACATCATGGCCGCGTTGGCCCAATTGTGGTTGTGCTGGATGGCGCCCCAACCGATCAGGGCAGACGGCGTGCCATAGTACATACGGTAGCTCGCCGCGTCGCGGGAGCCCAACTCGGCACGGCCCCAGTCGCCGAAGGCGAAGATGAATGCTTCGTCGATCGTCTGGTTGCCACCGGGGTTGACACCGGCAATGCCGGCGCTGGTGCTCGGGTTCCACGCTTCGAGTTCCACGAGCACGCCGACCGACGTGCCGTTGTCGAGCTTGGTCTGGCCGGTAAAGTGGATTTCGCCCTCCTGCGTGAAGGCAAACCCCCTGTAAGTGGTGAGGGACCCGTTGAACGCATATGTCGAATCGACATTTCCGGCCAGAGCATAGAAGGTATAATAACCCCCGATGCCGATCTTGATCGGGTCGGCTGCCATGGCCGGGACGGCCATCGCTCCACCGACGACCAAGGCGGTCGAACCGAGTAGAAGCTTTTTCATCATTCTCCCTCTCTCATTGATCAGAGACTGCTACGTACCAAAAGGCCTGTCCGACCGGCGGAGCACGACCCGCCAATACGGCCGCGCCAATAGAACACTCACGCCAAACGAGGGTCAAGAAATGGACGCGCCAGCGCACGATTCTCCCCACACCTGTGGCGTCTTTGTCACAATTTACTGTGGGATTTCGAAGATCGTGCCTCTTGGGCTGCATGATTTCCATCTCGGGCGTCGATTGTGAGTCCCTATGAGAAACTTAATTGTCACAAATAAGTCTCCATGGAGGACTACTCGTGCCGCGCCATACCGCCACTTGTATTTGTTGCGACCTTGCGCTTTAGGTGCGAGCTGTCGCTATGATATCTTCGTCAAATGAACTGATGGGAAGGCCGCGATGCCGGGTTCACCCAATTCCGCACTGCTGACTGTAATTTATGCTGGATTGCTTGCTATCGGCCTGTCAGGCTGCGGTGGCAATACTGATTCGGTGAGGGAGGACGACCGCCGGCACGGCACCACAGGCGACGTCAAGCGCCAGATCAACCAGGGTCTGGGGGGCAGGAATCGCGAAGACGGAAGCCTGTTCGGACCGGGCGGCCTGTTCGGCGCCAAGCCCAAGGAGACCGGCGACTCGGGCACCGGCGTGGCGGTGAACGCCTACCTGTGGCGGGCCTCGCTCGACACCATCAACTTCATCCCGCTGGTCTCGGCCGATCCGTTCGGCGGGGTCATCATTACTGATTGGTATACCCCGGCGGAGACGCCCAACGAGCGCATGAAGGTCCAGGTCACCATCCTCGACCGCGAATTGCGGGCCGACGGCGTGCGGGTCTCGGTGTTCAAGCAGCAGACCGCGCCCAAGGGCGGCAACTGGGTCGACGCCCAGGTCGATCCGCGCACCAACATCGACATCGAGAACGCCATCCTTACGCGGGCGCGCCAGCTTCGCATCGCCGGCGGCTCCTGACGTCTGTCGCAACG
>JAKFVH010000075.1 GCA_021732285.1 Reyranella sp.
GGAAGGCCTCGCTGATCAGCTTGTAGAACAGGAACAGCCAGAGCAGCAGCGGCACGTTGCGGAAGGCCTCGACGTACCATTCGCAGATCTTGGCGAGCAGCCAGTTGTTCGACAGTCGGCCGACGCCCAGCAGGGTGCCGAGGATGGTTGCCATGATGACGCCGAGGACGGACACCCTGAGCGTGTTCAACATGCCGACGTAGATCGCGCGGGCGTAAGTGCTGGCCGGCGAATAGGCGATCATGGTGTCGCCGATCTCGAAGCCGGCCTCTCGGTCGAGATAGTGGAAGCCGCTGGCGATCTTCTGCCGCTCGAGATTGTCGATGGTGTTGGAGACGAGGTACCAGGCGAGCAGGCCGACCAGGCCGACCACGACGATCTGGAAGACCCAACCACGGATGACGGGGTCGTTCCACGGCGCCACTTTCACACGCGGCGCGGAGCCCAATGCCTCTACTGCCATCCGCTCTTTCCCCCTGCTGACCGCGGTTGCTCCACGGCCTTCCGACGAATGATCTTGCCGGCAGTGTAAGAGGGAATTCCGCACTTGCAACCGACCAAAAGTCGGGCCGCTGTGGTCTGGTTCTTGCTCGCTCGTTCGGCCGGTTTTGCCGCCCGTTAGCGGATCGGCGGCACGTAGAGAATGCCCGCCTTGGTCCACAGCGCATTGAGGCTGCGGGGGATCTTGAGCGACGAGCCGTCACCCAGGTTGCGATCGTAGCTTTCGCCGTAGTTCCCGACCTGCCTGACGATGTCGTAAACCCATTTCTCGTCGACCCCCAACGCCTTGCCCATGCCCGGCGTCACCCCGAGGATGTTTTTGATCGTGGCATGGCTGCTCTTCAGCATCTCGTCGACGTTCTTGGAGGTGATGCCGTACTCCTCGGCCTCGATCATGGCGAACAGCGTCCAGCGCACGATGTCGGCAAATTGATCGTCTCCCTGGCGCACGGCCGGGCTGAACGGTTCCTTGGAGATGGCCTGGCCAAGGACGACATAGTCCTTGGCATGCTGGGTGTTGCCGACAAGGGCCGCGTGAAGGGCCGAGATGTCGTCCGTCAGCGCCTCGCAGCGGCCGGCCAGGAAAGCCGCCTTGGCTTCTTCCGCCCGGTCGAAGGCGAAGGAGGTGAAGCGCATCTTCTGGCCACGGAAATAGTCGGCGAGGTTGGCTTCGGTCGTGGTCGCCGACTGGAAGCAGATATTGGCGCGGTTCAGGTCCTTGGCGGTCTTGGCGCCCGATCGTTTCACCAGGAAGCCCTGGCCGTCGTAGTAGTAGATGCCGGTGAACTCGACGCCCTGGCCCGCGTCGCGCGCCAGCGTGTAGGTGGAGTTGGAGACCAGCAGGTCGACCTCGCCGGCCTGCAGGGCAGGGAAACGTTTCGCGGCCGCGAGGGAAACGTATTTCACCTTGTTGGCGTCGCGCAGGATGGCAGCTGCAACGGCGCGGCAGATGTCGACGGCCAAGCCCGCCCATTTGCCCTGACGATCGATCTGCATGAAGCCTGCCGTCGGCGCGCCGAGGCCGCACACGACCTGTCCTCGCGCCTTCACGCCATCGAGGACAGGCCCTGCGTCGGCACGATGCCCGGACAAGGCCACGGCGAGCCCGATCGCCATGGCCGGCATGGTCTTGCGCATGAACGCCCCCTGCCACGCGCTCGATGTCATCCCGAGCGCAGCGAGGGACCTTTCAGGCAGCGGTAAAGGTCCCTCGTTTCACTCGGGATGACAGCTTTCCTCCAGCCAATGCCTACGCGACTAACGCGAACTAACGGATGGGCGGAGCGTACTGCAGGCCGCCCTGCGTCCAGAGCTTGTTCAAGCCGCGGTCGATCTTGAGCGGCGTGTCCTTGCCGACATTGCGCTCGAAGCTTTCGCCGTAGTTACCGACCTGCTTGATGACGTTGTAGACCCACTTCTCATCGACGCCGAGAGCCTTGCCCATGCCCGGCGTGACGCCAAGGATGCGCTTGATCGTCGGGTTGTCGCTCTTCAGCATCTCGTCGACGTTCTTGGAAGTGATGCCGTACTCCTCGGCCTCGACCATGGCGTACTGCGTCCAGCGCACGATGTCGGCCCACTGATTGTCGCCATGGCGCACCGCCGGGCCCAGCGGCTCCTTGGAGATGATCTCCGGCAGGATGATGAAATCGTCCTGCGTCAGCGGCGCCGGCACGTTGGCCGCACGCGTCGCCGCCAGGCTGGAGATGTCCGTCGTGTAGACGTCGCAGCGGCCGGCGAAGAAGGCGGCGCGGATCTCGTCGACCTTCTCGATGACCACCGGCTTGAAGTTCATCTTGTTGGCGCGGAAGTAGTCGGCGAGGTTCAGCTCGGTGGTGGTGCCGGGAGCCACGCAGACGGTGGCGCCGTTCAGCTCCTTGGCGCTCTTCACGCCGAGTTTCTTGGGCACCATGAAGCCCTGGCCGTCATAGTAGGTGACCGCCGTGAAATCGAGCCCCAGCGCCGTGTCGCGCGTCAGCGTGATCGTGGTGTTGTTGGACAAGAGGTCGACCTCGCCCGACTGCAGCGCGGTGAAGCGCTGCTGCGAGGTGAGAGGAACGTACTTCACCTTCTCGGCATCACCGAAGACCGCTGCCGCCACGGCGCGGCAGACATCGACCGACAGGCCGCGCCACTTGCCCTGGCTGTCGGCCAGCATGAAGCCTGCGGTGCCGATGCCGACGCCGCAGATCACCGCCCCGCGCGCCTTGACGGCATCGAGGTCCTTGCCGGCCATGGCGCCGGTCGACACGCTGAACGCGGCAAACCCGGCTGCCGCCGCCAATAGCACATTGCGCATTGAAGCCCCCTTCGTGTTTTCTCCCTGTTGCAGAGAGTTTCCGTCGTTGGGGGCCTGCAATCAACAGGCCAAATGGCGAACCGGGGGAGGTGGATGAGAGGAGGAAGAGACGGGAGGTCGCCCGTTCCTACCGGATCGGCGGGGCGTACTGCAGGCCGCCCTGGGTCCACAGCTTGTTGAGGCCGCGGTCGATCTTGAGTGGCGAGTCCGGGCCGAGGTTGCGGTCGAAGCTCTCGCCGTAGTTACCGACCTGCTTGACGATGTTGTAGGCCCACTTCTCGTCGACCCCCAACGCCTTGCCCATGCCCGGCGTGACACCGAGGATGCGCTTGATGGTGGGGTTCTCGGTCTTCAGCATCTCGTCGACGTTCTTGGACGTGATGCCGTACTCCTCGGCCTCGATCATGGCATAGAGCGCCCAGCGCACGATGTCGGCCCACTGGTTGTCGCCGTGGCGCACCACCGGGCCCAGCGGCTCCTTGGAGATGATCTCGGGCAGGATCAGGAAATCGTCGAAGGTGCGCGGCGGCGGCACGTTGGCGGCGCGCGTCGCGGCCAAGGCGGAGGCGTCGGTGGTGTAGACGTCGCAGCGCCCGGCGAAGAAGGCGGCGCGGATCTCGTCGACCTTCTCGATGACCACCGGCTTGAAGCTCATCTTGTTGGCGCGGAAGTAGTCGGCAAGGTTGAGCTCGGTGGTGGTGCCGGGCGCGACGCAGATCGTGGCGCCGCTGAGCTCCTTGGCGCTCTTCACGCCGAGCTTCTTGGGCACCAGGAAGCTCTGGCCGTCATAGTAGAAGATGCCGGTGAAATCGAGGCCGAGCGCGGTGTCGCGGGTCAGCGTGTAGGTGGCGTTGCCCATCACCATGTCGACTTCGCCCGACTGCACGGCGGTGAAGCGCTGCTGGGAGGTCAGCGGCACGTACTTGACCTTGTCGGCGTCGCCGAACAGGGCGGCCGCCACGGCACGACAGACATCGACCGACAGACCGCGCCACTTGCCCTGGCTGTCGGCCAGCATGAAGCCCGCCGTGCCGATGCCGACGCCGCAATTGATCGCGCCGCGCGCCTTGATGGCATCGAGATCCTTGCCCGCCATGGCGGTGCTCGACAGCAACAGGCCGGCAAGGCCGGCCGCGGCGGCGATGAACTTGTGCATTTGAAACCCCTCTAAATCTCCCCGGCGCGAGTGTAGAGGCGACGGGCCGACAGGCAACAGTCCAAATGAAAACCGCCGCCCTCGCGGGCGGCGGTTTGTTTCGATTTGGCGATCAGCGACTTAGCGAATCGGCGGCGCGTACTGCAGGCCGCCCTGGGTCCACAGCGCGTTCTGGCCGCGGGCGATCTTGAGCGTCGAGCCCTGGCCGACATTGCGCTCGAACATCTCGCCGTAGTTACCGACCTGCTTGATGATGTTGTAGACCCACTTCTCGTCGACGCCGAGCGCCTTGCCCATGCCGGGCGTGACGCCGAGGATGCGCTTGATGGTGGGGTTGTCGCTCTTCATCATCTCGTCGACGTTCTTCGACGTGATGCCGTACTCCTCGGCCTCGAGCTGGGCGAACAGGGTCCAGCGCACGATGTCGGCGAACTGGTTGTCGCCATGGCGCACGACCGGGCCCAGCGGCTCCTTGGAGATGATCTCCGGCAGGATGATGTAGTCGTCCGGGTTCGGCGCATTGGCGACGCGGGTCGAATAGAGGCCCGAGGCGTCCGTCGTGTAGACGTCGCAGCGGCCCGAGAAGAACGCCGCGCGCACTTCGTCGACCTTCTCGATGACGACCGGCTTGAAGCTCATCTTGTTGGTGCGGAAGTAGTCGGCAAGGTTGAGCTCGGTCGTGGTCCCTGGGCTCACACAGACCGTGGCGCCGTTCAGCTCCTTGGCGCTCTTCACGCCGAGCTTCTTGTTCACCATGAAGCCCTGGCCGTCGTAGTAGTTGACGCCGGTGAAGTCGAAGCCGAGCGCGGTGTCGCGCGTCAGCGTCCAGGTCGTGGTGCGCGCCAGCAGGTCGACCTCGCCCGACTGCAGGGCGGTGAAGCGCTGCTGTGCCGTGGTCGGCACGAACTTGACCTTATCGGCATCGCCGAAGATGGCCGCGGCCACTGCGCGGCAGGTGTCGACGTCGAGCCCGGTCCACTTGCCCTGGCTGTCGGCGAGCGAGAAGCCGGCAACGCCCGTGGTGACGCCGCAGATGAGATTGCCGCGCGCCTTGATGGCATCGAGATCCTTGCCGGCATACGCCGCTCCCGCGGCGCCGACCAGCGTGGCCGCGACGACGCCGGCGGCCATGTACTTCTTGAGCATTTCGTCCTTCCCTTCGTGGTTGCCTCAGTCGCCCGATCGGCCACTTGGCGCAGCCCCGGACGACGATGGCGCAATTCCTAGGCGATCAAATCGCCACGCGCAACGGCAGGCGTCGCTCAACCTAGAGCACAATCCGGTCGGCTGGTTCCAGCCGACCGGATTGTGCCCGTTGAAACAACTAATACGGCACGCGCATTTCCAGTCTGATTGAACCGCAAGCGGTTCAATCAGACTGGAAATCGCTCTAGGCGATTTGGCGGCCGCCAGATTACAGGCGATCCACGTTGCGCGAGGAGAAGGGGTTGTGGCTCCACGGCTCCGCGCCCTGCAGGCCACGGAAGCGGTTGTTGTTGTCGTCCTTGACGCCGGCGGCCTTGCGGATCTCCTGCTGCCACTGGCGATAGGCGACCAGGCTCTCGTTGACGAGGACGCTGTTGCCGCCCTTCTCGGAGATGTACGGCGAGGGATCGACGAACTGGCCGTTCACGATCACGGAGAAGTGCAGGTGCGGGCCGGTCGAGCGGCCGGTCGAGCCGACATAGCCGATCAGGTCGCCCTTCTTGACGCGGCTGCCCGGGCCCATGCCGTCGGCGAAGCGCGACATGTGGGCGTACAGCGACTCGAAGTTGTCGGCGTGGCTGATCTTTATCGTGCGACCGTAGTTGAAGTACCAGCCCTGGTGATTGAGGACGCCGTCGGCCGCCGCATAGATCGGCATGCCGGTCTTGCCCTCGAAATCGATGCCGTTGTGGAAGCCGCCGCCGCTCGAGCGGCCGTAGTAGCGGCGGATGCCGAACGGCGAGGAGATGCGCGCACCGCCGCTCGGCTCGGCCAATGCCGTGCCGCCGAGGCGACGGCCATTCTCGTCGAACCAGCCTTCCGGCTGGTTGGGTGGCGCGAACCACCAGAACGACTGCTTGTTGCCCCCTTCGCTGATGCTGGCGGCGAGGAGACGCGGCGCCCCATCGACCGTGCGGCCTTTCCAGACCTCGACCTTGGCGCTGGTCTGGAAGCCGGCCAGGGCCTCGGTGAGTTCCTTGAGGGTCGCGGTGCTGGCGCCGGTCGAGGCGAGGCTCGTCGCCAGGCCGGAGCTGGCGCTGACCTTCACCAGGCTGACCGAGCCCGCCACGACCGAGCGCGCGCCGGCGCCATGGGTGGTGGTCGTGCTGGGCAGGCTCGACACGCGCTCGTCGTCGTTCTCGGTGGCGTTAGGGGCGAGCTTGTAACCGTAGGTGCCGTCGGCGCCACGATGCAGCTCGACGGCGAGCGACGTCGCCGAGTAGAGCTGCAGGGCGACCAGCCGCTTGGGCTTGCCCGCGCCCTGCGGCTGCAGGACGGCGCGGCCGGAATTGGTGACCTTGCGGTCGAGCTGCTCGAGGGCCTTGGCGACCGCGTCGTTCGCCGCCTGGGCGTCGGTCGGGTCGATGTTCAGGGCCGTGAGCTGCTCGGTGACCGAGCCGTTGGCGTTGATGGCGAAGGGCTGGACGTCTTCGGAGGGAGTGGCCGCCTTGGTCGGGGCCTTGAACTGGTTTTTGTTGGGCGCCTTGATCTGGGCCATTGCCCCGGCGCTGATGAACTGACAGGCGGAAAAAGCAAAGGTTGCTGCGATTAGGCTCGGGACGATTCGCCAGCGCTGGGCGCGTTGATCTCGCGTCGTCTTGAACGCCATCAGCCTTCTCCCGATCCATTGAAACGCGAACTCAAGTCTCTGAGGCCAACAGCGAATTCACCGATCCCCCGATCGGAGCCCCACGCTTTTGCCCTGCTAAGGCCAAGTGTGGCCACGGATAATCCACAAGTCCAACAAAAAGTTGCAAAAATGCAACACCCGTGAAAATGGCGTGTTAGGTCATATGCGGTGCGCTTAAGCGCCGCGACGGTCGCGGAATCGCACGTCGGACAACTTGTCACTGCGGGCGCCATCGCGCAGACGCGGATAGCGCGCGAGAAGGCCGGCGGCCTCGGCCATTTCTTCAACGTCATTGAACATTGGCACCCCGGCGCGCTCCATGGCGGCGAACCATTCGGTCTTGCCGGGCAACGTCCCCATCATGCTGTGCAGCAGCGGCATGCGGGAGTCCGCCGCGAGCGTTGCGAGACGCGCGATCACCGGCGCTGCATCGACCATGAAGGGCACGACGTGGATCATCATGATCATGTCGTAGGCGGAAGCGGCGTGGGCCATCGCCGCCTCGAAGGTGAGGCCGAAGCGATCCTCGCGGGCGTCCGCCAGAAGGTCGATCGGGTTGGCGACCGAGGCTTCCGGCGGCAGCTGCTGGCGCAGAACCTCGGCAAAGGCGGTCGGCAGGGCGCCGAGTTCCAGGCCCTCGAGCGAGGCGCGGTCGGCACACAGCACGCCCGGGCCGCCGGAGTTGGACAGGATCAGCGCCCGGCCGCCCAGCCCCTGCGGGAAGCGGCCGAACGCCTTGGCGGCGATCAGCAGCCGTCGCAGGCTTTCGACCCGGACGATGCCGCAGGACGCGCAGAAGGCGCCGATCGCGGCGTCGTCGTTGGCCACGGCGCCGGTATGCGCCGACGCCGCCCGCCCGCCGATCTCGGTGCGGCCGCCGAACAGGGCGACCACCGGCTTGGCTGCCGCCACGGCGCGCGCCACGCGGCGGAAGCGATCGTGGTCCTCGATCGATTCGATGTAGAGCAGCGCCGCGCCGATCTCCGGCCGCTCGCCCAGCCAGCCAAGGTAGTCCTCGACACCGAGATGCACGGCGTTGCCGACCGACACGATCGAGGTGAGCGGCAGGCCGCGCGCATTGGCCTTGTCGATGACCTCCTCGGCGAGCGCGCCGGACTGGGAGATGAAGGCAAGGCCGTTGCTCGCGCCGGCGGCCGCGCCGGGCGGCAGGTCGCGCAGGAAAGTGGCGGCGAAGCGCCAGGCCGGATCGAGATGGATGATGCCCGCACAGTTGGGGCCAGCGACGGTGAGGCCGCGCGCCGCAGCGAGCTTTAAAAGCTCCGCATTGCGTTGCACGCCGACGGGTCCGGCCTCGGCGAAGCCGCCCGGCAGGATGAGCAGGTTCTTGATGCCGCGGTCAGCCGCTTCCTTGCCGGCATCGAGGATGGCGTCCGGCCGAATGACGATGACGGCGAGATCGACCGGCGGATCGATGGCGGTGATCGAGGTCACCGACTCGTAACCGAAAATCGTGCCGCCCTTGGGATTGACCGGGACGACGCGTCCGCCATATCCCGCCTGGCGCAGCATCTGCATGATGGCGCCACCCGACGACGTGGCGCGCTCGCCGGCGCCGACGACGGCAATGCTTTTGGGCGCGAAGAACGGCGAGAGGTCGCGATCGCTCATGTCGCGCCGTTGCAGCACAGGCGGAGCAGGAGAACAAGATGGCCGACCCGATCGAGCTTCTCGTCCAGGGACGCGCCCACGAACTGGGGCCCGGCTTCGCCGTGCGGCGCGTGCTGCCCAGCGCCAGGCGGCGCATGGTCGGGCCCTTCATCTTCCTCGACCATTTCGGGCCAATGGTCGTGCCGCCGGGCGGCGACGGCATGGCGGTGCGCCCGCATCCGCACATCGGGCTCGCCACCGTCACCTATCTGTTCGACGGCGGCATCTTCCATCGCGACAGCCTGGGCTATGCCCAGGCCATTCGCCCGGGCGACGTCAACTGGATGACCGCCGGCAGCGGCATCGCCCACAGCGAGCGCACCGAGCCCGAGATGAAGCGCACGGGCTTTCGCATGCACGGCGTCCAGACCTGGGTGGCGCTGCCCAAGAGCCACGAGGAGACGGCGCCGTCGTTCGAGCATGTCGCGAAGGACAAGCTGCCGGCCTGGACGGATGGTGGTGCGGCGTTCCGGCTGATCGTCGGCACCTACGGCGGCCGCACGGCGCCGACCACGCACTTCTCGCCGATCTTCTACGTCGCGGCGGAGATGCCGGCGGCGGCCAAGATCGCGGTGTCGCCCGAGCATGTCGAGCGTGCGGCCTATGTCGCCGAAGGCAGCGTGACTGTCGGCGACCGCCTGCTGACCGTCGGCGACCTTGCAGCGTTCCATCCGGGCCAGCCGGTTGAGGCGATCGCCGGCCCTGACGGCGCCAAGGTGATGCTGCTCGGTGGGGCCACGATGGATGGTCCACGGCACATCTGGTGGAACTTCGTGTCGTCCTCCAAGGAGCGCATCGAGCAGGCCAAGGCCGACTGGCGCGACGGCCGCTTCGCCAAGGTGCCTGGCGATGCGGAGTTCATTCCGCTGCCGGAGAAATAGTCTTCCTCCCCACGCTCCGCGTGGGGAGGTGTCCGCGAAGCGGACGGAGGGGCCATAAGCTCCTCGATGGAACCCATGACCCCTCCGTCGCCGTATGACGGCGACACCTCCCCAGCTTCGCTGGGGAGGAAAGGTCAGGTCACTTCTTTTCGACGTTCCAGAACACCGTTACCGGCGAGACGACATTGCCGGTCACGGTCGTGCGCCGCGCCATCGGTTGCTGGAACTGGCCGAGCGGAACGGTGACGCCTTCGCTCAGGATGCGGGTCTGGACGTTCTCGGCGATCTCGCGCTGCTTCTTGGGATCGCCCTCGCGGATGAACTGCATCCGGAGCTTCTCGATTTCCTCGTCGAGCGGCCAGCCGAACTGGGAGCGATCGCCGCTCGCCTCGGCATAGTGGTTGTTGACCGGGTCGAGCAGCAGCACGGCCGCCGCGGCGGTCTGGGCGATGTTCCAACCGCCTTGCGCCACAGGATCCTTCTTGGTGCGCCGCGCCACCAGGGTCTGCCAGTCCATCGACTGCACGTCGACCTTGAAGCCGCCGCGCTCGAGCAGGGTCTTGGTGACCGGCGCGAGATTGGTCAGCACCGGATTGTCGCTGGTCTGCAGAACGACGATCGGCGTGCCGTCGTAGCCCAGTTCCTTCAGGAGCTTGCGCGATTCCTCGAAGCGCGATTCCAGCAGGCCCTGCATGCCGGCCGAGCTCTCGAGCGGCGTGCCGCAGCCGAACATCGCCTTGCATTCCTTGAAGTAACGCGGATCGCCGATCGTCGCCTGCATAAAGTCCTGCTGGTTGAGCGACAGCGTCGCGGCGCGGCGGTAGCGCACGTCGTTGAACGGCGGCTGCTTCCAGTTGTAGCGCAGCACGTAGGTGAGCCCCAACGAATCGAGGACGACGATCTTGACGTCCTTGTCCTTCTCCAGCACGGGCAAGAGGTCGTGCGCCACCGTTTCGATCATGTCGATCTCGCCCGACAGCAGGGCGTTGACCGCGGTCTGCGGGTCGGGGATCGAGCGCCATTCGATGCGGTCGAGCTTGGCGACCTTGCCGCCGGCCAGGCCCGACGGCGGCTCGGTGCGCGGCTTGTAATCGGGATTGCGGACGTAGACGACCTTCTCGCCCGCCTTCCATTCGTCCTTCTTGAAGATGAAGGGCCCCGAGCCGGTCGTGTCGGCGATCTGCTGCGCCACCGGCGTCTCGGCGACGCGCTTGGGCATGACGAACAGGGGCACCGACGCCGACTTGGCGAGCGCCTTCGTCATCATGCCGAACGGCTCCTTCAGCACGATCTGGAAGGTGCGATCGTCAACTGCCTTCATCTCCTGCGTCGCCTTGGCGAGCAGGCCGCCCAGCGCGTCCTTGTCGGTCCAGCGCTTGATCGAGGGGATGACGTCGGCCGAGGTCACCGGCGTGCCGTCATGCCACTTGAGCCCGTCGCGCAGCTTGAAGGTCCAGGTGAGCTTGTCGTCGCTCACCGTCCAGCTCTCGACCATCTGCGGCTGAGGCTCGAACTTGCCGTCGATCGCAAACAGCGTGTCGTAGATCAGGTAGCCGTGGTTGCGCACGATGTAGGCCGTGGTCCACACCGGATCGACGATCTTGAGATCCGAATGCATGACCACGCGCAACGTCTTGGACGACTGCGCCGATGCCGGCGCCGAGAGCAAGGCAGCGCCCGCGAGCGCGATCAACGAACGACGCAACATGACAGCCTCCCTTTGGGCGGCGGTCTTTTAGACGCCAGTGGGTGGCGTCCAGCTCGTTTCTTCGTCGAGCGGATAGACCGGCCGCGGCAACTTGGTCCAAGTGAAGTTCGCCAGGATCGGTGACGTCAAGCCCGGACAGTCGACTTCGTAGATCTGCCCGGTATTGAAGAACTCGTCGAATCCGCCTCGGAAATGGCCACGGCTCTTGACGACGACCACCCGCGCCTGGGCGATGTCGAGCCCGAACATTTCGAACTGCATCGGGTCCATGCACTGGCAGCGGTTGGTGATGACCACGAGCTGGATGCCGCCGAGGTCGAGCAGGGCCGAAGGGCCCATGTCGGACGACACGTTCCTGAGCACGCCGCGGCGGCCGACATATTTGCCGTCCGACAGCTTTATGACCTTGACCTCGCAGTCGAAGGGCAGGGAGAATTCCTGGTGTTCCTGGGAGTTGAACGAGGCGGTGAAGATGGCGCCTTCACCCAGCTCGTGCGCCTTGGCGGCGACGGCGGCGTCATTGAACACGCCGAAGATCACATGCTGGGCACGGGCGGCCTTCAAAGCGCGCAAGAGATAGGTGGTGTTGCCGCGCCCGCCGCCGCCGGGATTGTCGGCGACGTCGGCCAGGATGATGGCTTTGCGGCGCCGGTCGCGGCCGACCGAGGTGGCGAGCTGCACGGCGTCGGCCATCGCCGTCATCTGCCGCTTGAACCGCTCCTTCATGCCCCAGGCGCGCCTGGCGATGTCGAGCGACAGAGCGGCCGCCGCCTGGCGGTTGCCGTTGCGCGCCGTCACCACTACGGTGAGGCCGTTCTTGGGGCTGTCGCTGTAGGCGAAGCCCGCCATGACCGAGACGTTCAGGATGTCACCGCCCACCTTGGTCTGGCCGTACCTGATCAGGTCGGCGTAGGGCCCCTTGGCCGTGAGCAACGAGATCTGCGGCGGCACCAGCGGCACCTTGACCATGGCGACTGCGGTGCGCGCGCCCGCGAGGCACTCGCGCATGTGCTTGGCGGCCTCGACGCCGCGCTCGTAGATGTCGGTGTGCGGGTTCTCGAGGTAGCCGACGAACACCGAGAGGTTGTCGGTCATCTTGCGCGAGACGTTGGCATGCAGGTCGAAGGTCGAGAGGACCGGGATGTCCGGCCCGACGACGCGGCGAATGACCTCGAACAGGTCGCCGTCGGGATCGTCCGTGCCCTCGGCCAGGGCAGCCCCGTGGGCGGCGACGAAGACCGCATCGAGCGGCAGCGCGGCGCGCAGGCCGGTCTCGATCTCGGCTAAAAATTCCTTGAAGAAATTCTCTTCGACCGGACCGCCCGGCTGGGCCTGCGAGACGCGCAGCGGCACCGGCGTCCAGGTCCCGGTGCGATCCATCTCGGTGAAGAAGCCGGGCAGGTCGGGGAGCGTGATCGAAGCGCCCGAGCGCGCGTCGCTGACGATCTGGTTGCCGCGGATGTCGACGTCCGTCTGGAAGTCCGCCGCGGTGGCGACGGGAGCGAACCGATTGCACTCGATGGCGAAGCTCAGAACGGCAATCCGCGGATTGTCCTGCGACACGTCTTCTCCTTAGCGCTGGCGCGCCAGAAACGCCTCGACCAGCCCGTTGAACGTAGCCGCCTCCTCGAAATATGGCGAGTGGCCGGCATGGGGGATCAGGTGTGCTTCGCCGCATGGCAAGGCTGCCGCGATAGCGCTTGCCAGGAAGGCCGGGAAGACGACGTCCTCGCCCCCGGCAATCAGGAGCGTCGGCACGCGGAAGTCCTTCAGTTCCGTGACGGTCCGATGGGCGGTGCGGCGCAGGCCCTCGCGCACCTTCGCCTTGTCGAGCGCACCCGCCATAGTGTCGATGCTGGCATAGAGAAGGTGCAGGGCGGGCAAGCGCGCCGCCGCGGCCACGCCCATCGCCGGATGAATGCCGTCGGCGAGGCCGGCCGCGGTCTTCGCTTCGGCGTCCTTCGCCCACGCATCGTAGACATTACCGCCCGACGGGTCGCAGCCGCGGCGATCGAGCGTGCCGGAGGTCGAGCTCAGCACCAGCGCCTTCACCTTTGCCGGATGGGCGATGGCGTATTCGAGAACGGTCCAGCCGCCCATCGACTGGCCGACCAGGCGCACGTCGGGGAATTTCAGGTGATCGATCAGCGCCGCGAGGTCGGAGGCGTAGTCGGCGGGATCGGGGCCGCCGTCAATGGCGCTGGACGGCGCGAAGCCGCGATGGGCGAAGCTCACGCAGGTGTAGTGCGGCGCGAAGTGCGCGACCTGTTGCCACCAGCTCAGGTGATTGCCACCCAGACCGTGGGCGAACAGCAGGGCGGGTCCGCTGCCTGACACTTCGTAGTAGAGATCGCCGAACGGGCGCTTCAATCGGCCGACGCTGCGCGCCGGCGCCTTGTAGCTCATGGAATAAGAGTCCTCTCAGAAGAGGACCAGCGTAGAGCCCACGACGCCCAACGGCCAGCGGCCCGCGGCGAACAGACGAAACTTGCTTTCGAACGGCGAGGCGGCGTCTTCCGCCAGACGCGCCAGCGCCAGTTGATAGGCGGCTTGTGCCGCCGCACCGGCGGCGACATGGATCGAGGCCTTGGCCGCGCCGCCCATGCGCGAGGCGGCCGTGGCGGCCTTGCCGTGAACGATCTCGCCGGCCTCCGTGGTGAGCTCGGTGAGCGCCGTCCACAGCTCGCGTTCGGGATAGCGTGCCTCGGCACCGGCCAGCAGGCGCTGACGCAGTGCTTCCTCGCGCTCCCACCAAGTCGGCGACCAGTCAGGCGCCTTCAAGACACGCTCGGCCTCGGGCCAATCGTGGGCCTGCACCACGCGCAGCGGGCCGAGCCCGAGCGTCGTGGCATAGGCGACGGCGTCGGTACGATCGCCTTCGGTCAGCGGCTCGCCCAGGGCTGCGAACCAGGCGGCCGCATGAATTTCGTTGCGCAGAGTTGCAAGCAAGGCGCCGGAAACGGCGATCGCCGCCGTCACTTCGTTGACACGGCCTTACGCAAGAGCGCAAGGCCACGAGCAGTCCTGCCTCGACCGCGAGCGGCCCTGATGGCGAAGCGGGATTCCACATCGGCCTCGGCGATCATGACCGTCGCCATCTCTTCCATGAGGCGGTTGACGCTGGTACCGCGCCGGCGCGCCAACGACTTCAAGCGAGCATGCTTGTCGTTTGGTAGGCGGAGGGTGAGAGCGCTCATTTGCCTTGCTCCTTGAGGAATCGCTCAGGTGTTAGGACGGCCAAATGAGGAAACCGCAACTCCATGGCGGCAACATCTCGAACATTCCGGGTGATGATATGAGAAGCGCCGCCGGCCAGTGCGAGCTCGATGAGATGATTGTCGGCTTCGTCTCGCAAGTTGGGCCTCCAACCAAAGTAGATCCGGGTCCATTCACAGTGCGCGATGAAGATATCGAAAAGCTCGGATCGCTCGGCAGCGGTCAATCGAGATCGCCTGAACAAGGCTGGCCGCGCCAGAACATCTTCATACTCCGAAAACAACGCTGTTCCCATGAGTGGAACATATGCGCCTTGCAGACACCTCGCGACAACGGCCGACGACGCGCCAACGCCGAGGCAGGCGCCGATAAAGACATTGGTATCGACGACGATAGTCATTTCCGAGCGGTGGCAATTTTGCCACCATTCGGGAAATAGTTCAAATCCTTCAGGCTGCCAGCCGGACGTCAGGCAGGGTGAGGTCGTACTTGGAGGCGACCTCGGTGGCGCGCTTCATGAAGTCGGCGCGCATCTCGTCGTTGGTGCGCTGCTTGATGTTCCACTTGCGGAACACCTCATTGTTCCTCGATTTCGAGCCGCCGAAGAACGAGGGCAGGTAGGGGAAGTATTCGTCGATCGCCGCCTGCAGGGTGGCCTTGCCTTCCGGTGTCTTGATCAGCTCGGCGGTGAAGTCCTCGCCGAACTGCGCGTGGAAGCGCTCCTCGGGCATGGTGGCGCGCGCCAAATTCCGGAGCGGATGGAAGGTGCAGTGCAGCAGGTCCTCGACCTGCAGGATCTCGGCCAGGTCGGCCAGAAGCTTGATGGCGACGAACTCCTCCCAGGTCTTGAGCGGGAACTCGAAGATCGACAGCGGCCGCTTGCCGCTGCCCGGGACCATGCGCTCCTCAGGGATGCCCATCTGCACGCCGAGCTGCTTGAAGCGCACGTGATGGCCGTACTCCTCCATGGCGACGCGGCAGGTCAGCCACTTGGCGTAGGGTGTCGGCGCATAGGCGATGGCGGGCTCGTCGAACACCTGCGCGCCGTAGAGCTCGTTCACGGCATGGCTGATCACCAGCTTGGCCACGGCCTCGCGATACTCTTCCGGAGCGGCTTTCAGCTCCTCGACTGTCTTGACGACGATGGGATCGCTCACGGTGGTCTCCTCAGACGAGAGGTTCGGTGTTGAAGGCTTCGAGATCGGTGGTGAGGTCGGTGAACTTGTCCGAAAGCTTGGCGCTGAGATCCTGCGCAAGCGTGGCGCCTGCCTCGATGCGGGCGACGGGCCGCGGCTGGCCGAACAGGAACACTTCTCGGCCGCGAACGCCCAGCAGCTGGCCGGTGATGGCCTTGCCGGCCGGCGAGCACAGCGCCGTCACCAGATTGGCGACATGGTGCGCGCCGATCTTGAGCGCGCGCTCCTTGTAGGATTTCTGGGCGTCGTTGGCCGGCTGGATGATGTCGGTGACGCGCGTGCGCGCGAACGGCGCCACGGCGTTTGCCGTGATCTGGGCGCGGGCGAGGTCCATCGCCGTCACGCGCGTCAGTCCGAACAGGCCGGCCTTGGCGCTGGCATACGCCGCCTGGCCGAGGTTTCCGTACAGGCCGGCCGACGACACGATGTTGACGATGCGGCCCCAGTCGTAACCACCGGCACCGCCGCGGCCCGACTTGCCCTGGTCGCGCATCACCGCCGAGGCGGCGTTGATGAGGTAGAACGCGGCCGACAGGTTGTTGCGGATCACGGCGTCCCAGTCGCGCGGATCGGCGCGGAAGACGAAGGCGTCGCGCAGGATGGCGGCGTTGTTCACCACGATGTCGATGCCGCCGAAATTCTTGGTCGCCAGCTCGACCAGCGACTTGGCGGCGCCAGGCGAAGCGACACTCTCAGCGAAGGCGATCGCCTTCTTGCCCAGCGCCGCGGCGGTCTCGCCCGCGACCGTCGGATCGCCATCCTCGCCGCCGATCGACGCGCCGTTGTCAGCCACGATCACACTCGCACCCTCGGCGATCAGCGATTGGGCGATGGCGCGGCCGATGCCGCGGCCGGCGCCGGTGACGATGGCAGCACGTCCTTCCAGAAGGCCCGTCATAGTTCCGCTCCCGTCTTCTTGCCCGCATTGGCCATTTCCGCTGCGGTGTAGAACGCGTCGGCATGGATATCGATGCGCCGCATGCCGCGTTGCTCGAACAGCTTCGTCGCCGCCTCGACCATGACCGGCGGGCCGGCGAGGTAGGCCTTGCAGCCGTCGAACTCGTCGAAATCCTGGGCGACGGCCTCGTGCACCAGGCCGAGGCGCCGCTCCTCGCTGTCGCCTTCGCTCAGCACTGGGATGAAGTGCAGGTTCTTGTGGGTCTCGGCCAGCCTGGCGAAATGGTCGTGCAGGTAGAGGTCGCGCTCCGAGCGGACGCCGAAATAGAAGTAGATGTGTTGCGGCAGCGCCTTCTGCAGCGCCCGCTCGACCACCGACTTGATGGGCGCCATGCCCGAGCCGCCGGCGACGGCGATGATCGGCCCGCGATGGGTCTCGCGCAGATAGGAGGGGCCGAACGGTCCTTCGACGCGCACATGGTTGCCGAGCTTGAGCTTCTCGGAGACGTGGCCCGAGGTGGCGCCGCCCACGGTGCGGCGCACGTGGAACTCCAGGATCGGATCACCCGGCACGTTGGCCATCGAATAGTCGCGCGGCGGGCAGCCTTCGAAGGTCACGGACGCGAACTGGCCAGCGGAGAAATCGAACGGCCCGCCCGAGACGATCTTCAGCCGGATGCGCTTGATGTCGTGCGTGGCGTCGTCGAGGCCTACCACCTCGCAGTCGAGCAGGCGGCGGGGATGGACGATAAGGTCGTCCTCGTCCAGCCAGGCGACCTCGCTGTCCTCCCACGGCACGGCGCGGCAGGCGAGGATCAGGCCACGCTCCTTCTCCTCGTCGGAGAGCGCGAACTCCGAATAGCCCTCCATCGCCACCTCGCCCTTCACGAGGTGCGACTTGCAGGCGCCGCAATTGCCGGACTGGCAGCCGAACGGATAGGCGACGCCGGCGTCGAGCGCGGTCGACAGGATGGTGGCTCCGGTCGGAACCTCGATGGTACGCTCGGCCTGGACGATACGGACTTTGAAGCTCATCGGGCAAACGCGAGAATTTGTTTGATCTTCAAACAATCTCCGTTTACCACTCCCGGCATGGGCCGTCCACCCGCCAAACCGCCCGCATCGCTCGATCGCGGTCTTTTGCCCTCCTTGCTGGGCTATGTGCTGCGCCGCGCCCAGTCGGCGGTGTTCGACGACTTCGCCAATACCTTCGCCAAGGCGGGCGAGGCGCTGACGCCGGGCGAGTTCGGCCTGCTGGTGCTGGTCGACCGCAATGCGGGACTGAGCCAGATGGCGCTGGCGCGGGCGCTCGGCATCGACCGCTCGACCCTGGTGCCGATCCTCGACCGCCTGCAGGAACGCGGCCTGCTGATGCGCCACCGCTCGCCGACCGACGGCCGGACCCATGCGCTGGCGCTGACGCCGGCCGGCGAGAAGGCCTTGGCCCGCTTCGCCCGCCTGGTGCGCGCTCACGAGAAGCGCATCGCTTCCCATCTTTCGGCCGCCGAAATCCGGGTCCTCATCGACCTTCTGGAAAAGGTGCACAGCGGAGCGCGGTCGTTATAGTCCGCGCCGCATGAACTCGACCCACCCCGATTTCTCTGGCGTCGACGTCGCCTCGCTGAGCGATGCCGATGCGCTAAAGGTCCTCAAGGACAACCAGGCGGCGCCGACCAAGCTCCTGAACGGCGAGATCATCGAGCTCGATTCCAAGCGCGGACTCTGCCGTTACCGCTTCGAAATCGTGCCGGCCTTCTGCCATTCGCAGGGTCGCATCTGCCAGGGCGGCTTCCTCACCGGCATGGTCGACACCGCCATGGCCAATGCCGCGATCGCCAAATCCAACTTCGCTTGCGCCGTGCCGACGCTGGAACTCAAGATCAGCTTTCTGGAAGCGGCCGGCCCGGGTTTCGTGATCGCCGAGGGCCGCGTATTGCGCTGGGGCGGATCCGTCGGCTTCCTCGACGGCGACATCAAGGATGACAAGGGCCGCGTGGTCGTGCACGCGACCTCGACCATCAAGATTGTAAGACCGCGGAAGTAGCCCTGTCACCCCGAGCGCAGCGAGGGGCCTTTAATGCAACAGGAAAGGTCCCTCGCCGCGCTCGGGATGACAGCGGGCGGGATCAACCACCGAACCTCGTAATCCAATGCTCGGCGATCTGGCGGCGGGTGGCGAACCAGGCGCCGCCTTTGCTGTTCATGTGCGCCACGATGCGATCGAGCGCGGCGATGCGGCCGGGCCGGCCGATCATGCGCAGGTGCAGGCCGATCGACATCATCCTGGGCGCCCGCTCACCCTCGGCCCACAGCGTGTCGAAGGCGTCGGTCGTGTAGTCGGCGAAGTCGCGCGCCGTCACGAAGCGGTGGAAGCCCTGGTGATAGTGCATGTCGTTGGTGTCGAAGCTGTAAGGCAGCACCAGGTGGCGTTTGCCCAGAACCTCGACGAAGAACGGCAGGTCGTCGGAATAGTCGTCGCTGTCGTAGAGGAAGCCGCCTTCCTCGACCAGCAGGCGGCGCGTATTGGGCGAGGGCGCCGAGCGCGTGTGCCAGCCGACCGGCCGGCTGCCGGCGATGTCGGTCAGCACCTTCACCGTGCGCGCGATCGCCTGGCGCTCGTCGGCCTCCGCCATGTGGGCGTGCTTTTCCCAGCGCCAGCCGTGGCAGGAGATCTCATGGCCGCGGGCGACAGCGTCCTCTATCAGCCAGGGCGACAGCTCGGCCGCCTTGCCGCAGGTACTGACGGTGGCCAGCACGCCAAGCCGCTCCAGCGTATCGGCGATCCGCCACCACGCCGCCTTGGTGCCGTATTCGAAGTGCGATTCCATGCAGCGGTCGGCGACGCCCGTGATCTCGTCGGTGACCTCGTAGACCTTCTCGTTGAAGGCATCGCCGGCGGAGAGGGCCATTTCTGCGCCCTCCTCGAAGTTGATGACGAAGGAGACGGCGACACGCGCCCCGTGCGGCCATTGCGCATGGGGCGGCGTGCGCCCGTAGCCTTTCAGGTCACGAGTCACGATGGCCGATCACGTTGGCGAGCGCCTTCGACAGGCCCTTGGAATCCTTCGGACCCGGACGCCGGTAGGTGCCGGCGGTGGCCTTGCGCGGGCTCATGCGCACCAGCCCCTCGGCCATGACGACGGCGGCCTGGATGCCGTCGACCAGCGGCACCGGCACGCGATCGCGAATCTTGTTGGCGAGGCCGGCGAGCGGTGCGCCGGCCAGGATTACCACGTCGGCGGCATCGTTGGTGGCTGTGCGCAGGGCGAGCTCGATCAGGACGGCCTCTTTCTCCTCCTGAACCTCGTCGATCGAGCGGAAGCCCTCGTCGAGGGTACGGATGGCGGCGCAGCGGCCCGTCATGCCGTGCCAGGCGACGATCTCGGCGAACCACGGCTCGAGCGAGCGCGAGAAGCTCACGATGCCGAAGCGCCGGCCGAGCGTGCAGGCCATCAGCATGGCCGCTTCGGCCATGCCGACAACCGGGAAGTCGAACAGCTCGCGCGCGCCGCCCAGGCCCGGATCGCCGAACGCAGCGATGATGGCTGCGTCCACGGTGCCGCGCCGCTCGGCCAGCATGTCGAGGGCTGCGGCCGAGCCGATGGCGGCTTCGGCCCGGGTGGCGATGTAGGGCACGCCGTACGACGCCGTCATCGGCAGGAGCTCGGTGCCGGGGCTCGCGACCATCTTGCCGGCGGCGACCAGCCGGTCGGTGACACCGGTCGAGGTGTTGGGATTGGCGACCAGGATTTTCATGGCGGAAGTCTAACGGTGTCACCCCGAGCGTAGCGAGGGGCCTTTGGGCGACAGCAAAGATCCCTCGCTTCGCTCGGGCTGACAGCGAGGACCGCAACCGGCATGCAATTAGAAGTCCGCGAGCTTGCGCAGGCCGACCAACCGGTCGCCGATCACCAGCGCCACGACGGCCAGCAGCACCAGGCCCGCCGAGATGGCGGCGATGGTGGGATCGGGCCGCTCCTCGACATATTGCA
>JAKFVH010000164.1 GCA_021732285.1 Reyranella sp.
GATCTGAGACATGCCAGCACCCTGCTCGTGGCATTCCCCCTCCCGGCCTCCCCCGTAAGACGGGGGAGGTGAAAGCGCTCGCTTCGTCGTATGATGCCGTCATGGCCACCCATCGCACCTATGCCGAGTTCTGGCCGTTCTATCTGCGCGAGCATGCCAAGCCTGCGACGCGCGGCATCCACTACGTCGGCACCATCGCCTCGACCCTGGTGCTGGTCTGGGCTTTAGCCACCCAGAACTGGTGGTGGCTGCTGGCCGTGCCGGTGTTCGGTTACGCCTTCGCCTGGTTCAGCCATTTCTTCATCGAAAAGAACAAGCCGGCGACCTTCCAGGCGCCGTTCTGGTCGCTGATCAGCGACTACCGCATGTGCGGCCTGTGGCTGTCGGGCCGGCTCGGTAACGAATTGATGAAGTACCAAATCCGCGGCTGACCGCCGGGCGTAGAGAGGGCATGCGCCGTCTCCTTGCCCTGCTCCTGCTCGTCTTCGCCCTCCCGGCCCAGGCCGAGACGCCTGCGCTGCCTTGGGCGAAATGGGGCCCCGCCCTGTTCGACCGCGCGGCCCGCGAGGACAAGTACATCCTGCTGCACATGGCGGCCGTGTGGTGCCACTGGTGCCACGTCATGGAGCGCACGACCTACCGCGATCCCGCCATCCAGCAGCGCATCGCCGAGAAGTTCATCGCCGTGCGCGTCGACCAGGACTCCGACCCCGCGCTCTCCTACCGCTACGAGAACTGGGGCTGGCCCGCGACCATCATGCTCGACAAGGACGGCAACGAGATTTTCAAGCGCCGCGGCTACATCCCGCCCGAGCTGTTCGGCAAACTTTTGGCGGCCGTCATCGAGGACCCGTCGGCGCTGACGAGCTACACGGCCGGCGCCACCGTCGATCCCAACGCCGTCGCGCTCTCCGCCGAGCGCCGCGCCCGCACCGAGGAGTTGCTCCAGAAGAGCTACGACAAGGCGAACGGCGGCTTCGGCGACACCCATCGCTTCATCCATGGCGACACGCTCGAATGGGTACTGGAGCGCGGCCGTGCCCTGCAGCGCAATGCCGAGCCCGAGGCCTGGCGCGAGATGTCGGCCCGCACGCTCGCAGGCGCGCGCCGTCTGATCGACCCGGTGTGGGGCGGCATGTTCCAGTATTCCGACAAGCTCGACTGGTCGGGGCCCCACTTCGAGAAGCTTTTGAACATCCAGCGCGACGCCGTGCGCGCCTACGTGCTGGCGTACCAGATCGGCGGCGACCCCGCCGACCTCGCCGCGGCGCGCGACATCGCCCGCTGGCTGATGGACTTCATGCGCGCGCCCAACGGCGCCTTCTACACCAGCCAGGATGCCGACGCCGGCCCGACCCTGCACGGCGATGTCTTCTACGCCAAGGGCGACGCCGAGCGCCGCACCGGGCCGCAGCCGCCGATCGACCGCAATGCCTATGCGCGCGAGAACGGCTGGGCGATCGCGAGCCTGGCCGCGCTCTACGACGTCACCGGCGAGCCGGCGCTGATCGACGCCGCCACGCGCGCCTTCGACTGGGTGCTGGCCGAGCGCCGCGCGCCCAACGGCGGCTTCGGCCACGCGCGCGACAGCGATGACGACACCCATCTCGGCGACACACTGTCGATGGCCGAAGCCGCTCTGGCGCTCTATCGCAGCACAGCCGAGCGGCGCTACCTCAGCGTAGCGATCGAGCTCGGCGAGGTGATCGTGCGCGATCATCGCGATCCGTCCGGCGGCTTCATGGTGCGCGCCCCCGAGCCCGGCGCGAAGGGCGTGCTGGCCAAGCCGGTGAAGCAGCTCGACGAGAACGTGGCCGCGGTCCGGCTACTCAACCTGCTGGCGCGCGCATCGACGCGGCCCGCCTTCAAGGAAGCGGCCGAGCACGGCATGCGCTACCTAATCGCGCTCGCCGAGGAAGACCTGATCGTGCCCGGCGCCCTGCTGGCCGACCGCGAGCTTTCGCGCGAGCCCGCCCACATCACCATCGTCGGCGCCAAGGACGATCCCGCCGCCCGCGCCCTCTACGCGGCCGCCCGCACCTATCCCACGCGCTACTTCCGCCTCGAATGGCTCGACCGCCGCGAGGGCCCATTGCCGGCGGCCGATGTCGAATACCCGGAACTGCCCGAGGCCGCGGCTTTCGCCTGCGCCAACGGCGCCTGCTCGATCCCGGTCTTCACGCCGGATGAGGTCCACCGCATCGCCGCCAAGGTCGACGACCGCTAGGTCTGATCTGTATCCTCCTCGGCAGGATGGGGGGGGTGCAGATGACGACATCGCTAAAGCCGCCGAGCCAGTCCGTGGACCGGATCGCCGGTATCGTGCCTGGCGCCTCCTTCGCCGCGCCTTTGGCGGACTGAGGGGCGCGGAAGAAATGTATCCGGACAATCCCAAGACGCTGGACAGCTTCTGGCCGCGCCGCGGCCAATCACGGCTTCCTTACGCTCCCTATCGTCCGCCCAATTGGGTCACCCGGTGGGTGACGCCCGGCGAGCAAGCTCGCTACGAGGCGGATTGTGCGGCGGGCAAGCCCAATCGCTATGGTCCGGACGACATCGAGTATCGGTACAACTCCCAGGGGTTCCGCTGCATCGAGTTCGGTCAGATTCCGAACGGCTCATTCGTGGTCCTGTCGCTCGGCGATTCGAATGCCGAAGGCTATGGCCTGCCTGTCGAGCACACATGGCCGCACCTGCTTTGCGAAAAGCTTCGGCCCCTGGTCGAGCCGGCCGTCTGCAATCTCAATCTCGGCCTCAGCGCGTCGTCGAACCAGCATATCGCCATCCGGGCCTGTCGGGCGATGCAATCGCCTGAACTGCATCCGGACATCGTCTTCATCGACTGGTCGTATTCGCATCGGCTCTTCTATGCGTACGAGGACGGCGAGGTCATGGACTGGCCGTTCCCGACCGATACGGACATGAAATCAAGGGACCCCAAGGTCAGGCTCAAGACGCTCTATTACGAGCAGCTTCAATCCGAGAAGTTCGATCTCAGCAATCTGATGGCCAACATCATGCTGGTCGAAGCGGTGGCCGAGTCCCGTCGCATCCCGGTTTGCCACAGCTTCATTCACCAGACCCCCGAGAAGCAGGACTGGCTGTCGAGGCGGGTGGATGGAATTCTGGGTTCGCCCACGGACGTGCGGACTGCCCGTGACCTGATCCATTTTGGGCTGGAGCACAACGATTGGATCAGCACCCTGATGCTGGACTGGTTCAGGGCCGCAAACACATCCGCGAAAGGCAAGGTGCCGCGATGAAGAACCTCTTTCTCGGCCTGATCCGGGCCTATGTCTGGGTAAGGGACATTGGTGAGCGGCGGCGCATCAGGAAGAAGATGGATCGCCTGCGAAAAAGCGATCCCTACAACTACCCAATGTACTGAAACAACACCGATGCTTCTCGACAGGCGAGGACGTAGAGTACGTCAGTTGAAACGGATGGAGGCGTCCAGCCTTCAAAAGCGAAATCGTCGATGAGCGCCACAAACAGCCGGCCGGCAGCCAAGACCGAGAAGACCACTCCCCGGGGGGCCAATTCATCCGAGCAGTTCAACGACCGCATCGGCGTGATCCCGCCGGCAATGCGGGCGCTCGCCGGCTCCACAACCGTGGTCATTGCGGCGGCGCTGGTCTGGGCGGTGTTCGGAGCAGTGCCGACGCGGGTAGCCGGCAACGGCGTCATCCTTGCGGATCTGGAGGGAAACTTCGCCATCGCCGCGGTGTCCCCAGGACCTGTGCTCGACGTGCTCGTGCGGCTGGGCGATCAGGTCAAGGCCGGCGCTCCCATCGCCGTCATCGAGCAGAAGCTGCTGGAGGTGCGTATCCAGAACGCCGAGGCGGAACTCGGGCATCTGGAGGACAATCTCGCCATCCTGAAGGAGGCCCACGCCAAGCAGATCGAGCACAGCAAGGAGACCACCAGGCGCCAGGTGACGGCGATCGAAGAGCAGGTGGCCAAATACACCGTGCTTCGCGACCGGCTGCGCGACCTGGTGCACGGATACAAGAAGCTGCGCGACAAAGGCTTGATCTCGGAGAACCAGCTCCTCACCAAGCAGGAGCAGTTCGACCAGATGGAGCTCACCCTCGCCGATGCCGCCGCCAAGAAGATCCTGGTGCAGCTGGTCGACGAGACCAAGCGCGACGACCTCGCCGAGATGCAGCGCGTCAAGCAGGTCGAGATCGACCTCAAGAAGTCGGAGATCGACCGGCTGAAGGCGGAAATGGCCGTCGGAGCCAGCGTCACCGCGCCCATGAGCGGCGTCATCCGCGAGGTCCGGATCGGTCGAGGCGAGGTGGCGGCGGCCGGAACCGTCGTGGCGACCATCGGCAAGGAGGACGACGGAAACTTCGAGGTCCTCGCCCTGCTCAAGGGCGATGCGCGCAAGCGCGTGACCGCCGGCATGCCGGTGCAGATCGTCCCCGACACCGTCAAGCGCGCGGAGTACGGCTCGATGGTCGGACGCGTGCTGCAAGTCTCCGCCCAGGACGTGTCCAACGAGGACTTCGACCGCATCCTGCAAAATCGCCAGCTCACCAGGAGCCTGTTCGACGGCAAGCAGGCGCTGTTCGCCCGCATCGCTCTGACGACGACCGACAGCAATCAGAGCGGCTTCGAATGGTGGAGCGGCAAGGGGCCGCCCTACAGGATCGAGTCCGGAACGGTCGCCAAGGTCGACGTCGTCGTCGAGCGCGTGCGGCCGATCACGTTGGTCATTCCGGCGCTGCGCAAGCTGCTCAGTATCGATTGATGAGCAGCGGCGATCCGGCCGTCCGGCCGCGCAGCCTGTCGCGCGATGCGCTCGCCAAAGGGTCCAAGGACCGGATACGGCACGCCAGTCCCGGCCGGGCGGGCGGCAAGACGCCGGGCCTGATCGGCAAGCTGCAGCAACGCCTCAAGGGCCTCAACGGCGTGATCGCCTTCATCACCTGGATCAGCGTGATGCTGGTGATCCCCGGCATGATCCTGCCGGGCATGATCTCGGTGTTCGTCGACAAGGTCCTGATCCGGCAATACGACGGCTGGCTGGGCCCGATCCTTGTCGGGCTGGCGGCCGCGTTCGTGCTGAACATCGCGCTCCGATGGCTGCAGGGGCTTGCGCTGCTGCGCCTGGAGATGCGGCTGGCGCTCGAGCAGTCGGCGCTGTTCACGCGGCACGTCCTGCGCCTGCCCATCGAGTTCTTCGGCCAGCGCTACGGCGGCGACCTGGTGAGCCGGGTCGAAGCCAACGACCGCGTGGCCACGCTGCTCGCGCGCGACCTCGGCAACACCGCGGCGAGCTGCCTGACGGCTGCCTTCCTCGGCGCCGTCATGGTCTCCTACGACTGGGTGCTGGCGGCGATCGTGCTGGGCAGCTCGGCGCTCAGCCTCTTCCTCGTCAGCCTGCTCAGGCGCGCACTGGCCGACATCGCGCTGAGCCTGCAGACCGAGCAGGGAAAGCTCTTCGCAACCTCGATCATCGGCCTGCAGTCGATCGAGACCCTGAAGGCCAGCGCCGGCGAAAGCGCGTTCTTCTCGAAGTGGGCAGGCCTGCACGCGCGCGCCATCAACGCCGAGCAGAAGCTCTCAATCTACCAGGTGACGATGAGCCTGACGCCGATCCTGCTCCTCAACGTGACCTCGGCCGCGGTCCTCGGGGTCGGCGCGCTGCGCATCATGGACGGGCACCTCAGCGTCGGCACGCTGGTCGCCTTTCAGGGCCTGCTGCTCAGCTTCTCCGCCCCCATCCAGCAGCTGGTCGACATGATCAGCCGGGTGCAGCAGGCCTCGGCCGACCTGTCGCGGCTCGACGACGTCCTGGAGAACAAGCCCGACTGGCGCTTCGCCCGAGCCCCCGATGCGCCAAGCGAGGCGCGCGCCGCCGGCCGCCTGTCGATCCGCGATCTCAGGTTCGGCTACAGCCCCTCCGAGCCGCCGTTGATCGAGAATTTCTCGCTCGATGTCGAGCCGGGCCAATGGGTCGCGCTGGTCGGAGGATCGGGCAGCGGTAAGTCCACCCTGGGCAAGCTCATGACCGGCCTGTTCGAGCCGCAGGGCGGGCAGATCCTGATCGACGGGCACACCCTGCAGGCCTGGGGCCGCGAGCGCCTGTCGAACATCATCGCCTCGGTCGACCAGGACATCCGCCTGTTCAGCGGCACGCTCCACGGCAACGTCACCCTGTGGGACGACACCATCAACAACGACCGCCTGGTCGCCGCGATCGACGATGCCGGGCTGACCTCGGTCGTCGCGGCCACGCCGGGCAACTTCCAGGCCGTGATCGAGGAAGGCGGCCGCAATCTCAACGGCGGCCAGCGCCAGCGCATCGAGATCGCCCGGGCGCTGATCAGGGAGCCGGCCATCCTGATCCTGGACGAGGCGACCGCGGCACTCGACGCGGAGAGCGAGTACGAGATCCTGAAGGCCGTGCGCCGCCGCGGCATGACCTGCATTCTCGTCGCCCATCGGCTGAGCACGATCCGCGACTGCGACGAGATCATCGTGCTCGAGCGCGGCAAGGTGATGGAACGCGGCACGCACGCCTCGCTGATGGCGGCGTCGGGCCCCTATACGCGCCTGATCAAAGCCGAGGTGGCGGGATGAGCACGCCGGACCTCGCCACCCTGATGTCGCCTCACCGGCTGCGACGGCCGGCACGGCTCTACGCCACGGTCGTCGACGCGCACGGCGGCCACGGCCGACGCTACTTCCTGGCCGAGTTGCCGGCAGGCGCGGCGGTGCTTCCCCTGCGGGTTTCCGGCGTGTCCTTCCTGCTGGTCGACGACGCGATGCCGACCGCCGAACCGTTGCTGGCCGCCGGACCCATCGACGCAGCGGCGATCGATGCCTGGTACCAGGTCCTGCTGTCGTGCCCAGGCGTGCCTTTCGGCAACGCCGTGGCGCTGCCGATGGCGGCGGGAGAGAGACAGGCCTTGCCGCAGGGCGCGGAGCTGACGGCCCGCGAAGTCGTTTGGCTGCAGGCCGACAAGCCCATGCTGCGCTACGCCGCCGCCGGCACGCCCGAACCGTCGGCGGCCTTGCCACTGCTGGTGCTGGCCGACCAGGTCACGGCCAGGACAACCGATGCCGGCACGGTGTGCGCCATCACCACGGCGTCTCTTCTCGGTGGGAGCACGGCCGCCGCACTGGACGCGCCGTCGGCAGTGCTGGCGGCGCGGATCGCCGCGCAGCTGATCGACTACGACGACGCCGTCGAGCGGCGGGCCTATGAGCGCGAGGCCCGGGACGAGGCCGAGGTTTCCGCCGCCTTGCGACGCCTGGGAGACGCCGCCGCCCTGCGGCCATCCGCCAGCACCGCCGCCATCACGTCACACGATGCGCTCGCCGGCGCCATTCTGGCCCTGGCGGCGCATGAAGGCTTCGCCTTTCGCCTGCCCACCGTGGACACACGCGGAGCGCCCCTGCCCGAGCGCCTCGAGCGTTTCGGCAATGCCTGCGGCTTTCGGCTGCGCGAGGTCGTGCTGGATGGTCCGTGGTGGAAGGAGGAAGGGCCTTCCTTCCTGGCTCTGCTGGCGGCCGGCGGGCAGCCTCGGGCGGTCATCTGGCGGCATCGGCGTTGGCGCATCGTCGATCCCGAAACCCACCGCGAGACCCTCGTCGACGCGACAACCGCCGCCACCCTCGCGCCCGAGGGTTTCATGATCTATCCCCTGCTTCCCGAGCGCGTCACGATGGCGGATGTCGGGCGTTTCTCCTTCTTCAGCGCGCGCGGCGACGTCAGGGACATGCTGGTCGGCGGGTTGGCGGCAACTCTCTCCGCCTTGCTGATTCCAGTCGCCACCGGCGTCGTGCTCGGCGTTGCCGTGCCCGACGGCCGGACCACGCTTCTGGTCGACATGATGATCCTGCTGGTCGCCGCCGCGATCGGCAATGTCGGGTTCCAGGTCGTGCGCGCGACCGCGTTGATCCGGCTGGGCTCGTATGTCGATCGGCGCCTGCAGGCCGCGGTCTGGGATCGCGTGATGCGGCTGCGCACGTCCTTCTTCCGCCGCTACACCGCGGGCGACCTCGCCGCGCGAATCGTCGGCATCGACACCATCCGCCGCACGCTGGCCGGCCACAACCTGAACGTCGTGATCGGCAGCACCTTTTCGCTGGCCAGTCTCGGCATCATGCTGATCTACGACGCGGCGCTGGCCGCCTTTGCCGTCGGCTATGCCGTCATTGCCGCCGCCTTCCTGTTCGCGCTAGGTCGCGCGAAGATGAAGCTGGACGGCATCGTCCAGACACGCAAAGGCGTCGTGACCGGCCTGTTGATGGAGATCCTGGGCGGGATCGCGAAATTGCGCGTCGCCGCGGCCGAGCAGCGCGCCTTTTCCCTGTGGTCGACCGCGTTCGCCGACCAGCGCGCCGCCGACGCCCGGTCAGGGGTCGTCGGCGCCTGGCAGGTCATCACCTCTGCGAGCCTGCCGATCCTCGGCACGTTCGGCGTGCTGGCGATTGCCGGCGGCGGCGCCAACCAGATCGACGTCGCGGCCTTTGCCGCCTTCAACGGGGCCTTCGCCCAGTTCACGACGGCGATCGTCAATCTCGCCACAGTGACCAACGCGGCCATCGGCGTGGCGCCGCTCTTCACCCGCGTGCGCCCGGTCTTCGACGCCCCCCTCGAGGTCGAGGACAGGCGCGTCGATCCCGGCACCCTCGGCGGACATGTCACCGTCCGCAATTTGTCCTTCCGCTATTCGCCGGACGGGCCATGGACGCTGCAGGACATCGATTTCGAGGTCCGCGCGGGCGCCAGCATCGCCATCGTCGGCGTGTCGGGCTCCGGCAAGTCGGCCCTGTTGCGGCTGATGCTGGGCTTCGAGGTGCCCGAACGCGGCGGCGTCTACTACGACGGCAAGGATCTCGAAACCCTCGATCTGCGCGCGGTGCGCCGCCAGATCGGCACCGTTCTGGAGACGGCCGGCCTGGTGCCGGGCACCATCTTCGAGAACATCGCGGTCGGCGCCCGGCTGACGCGCGAGCAGGTCGCGGAAGCCGCCCGGCATGCCGCCCTCGACGACGACCTCGCGGCCATGCCGTTGGGCCTCGACACGATGGTCACGGAGGGCGGCGGCCAGCTCTCGGGCGGCCAGCGCCAGCGCGTGATGATCGCCCGCGCGCTGGTCCACCGGCCCCGCCTGATCTTCTTCGACGAGGCCACCAGCGCCCTCGACAATCGCACGCAGGCGATCGTCGGCGAGAGTCTGGCGAAGATGAACGCCACGCGCCTCGTCATCGCCCACCGGCTGAGCACCATCCGCGACGCCGACCACATCATCGTCCTCGAGGCCGGCCGCATCGTCGAGGCCGGCACGTACGACGAGCTGGTCGGCCGCGACGGCGCCTTCCGCCGCCTCGTGCAAAGGCAGATCCTCTAGTCTAGCCGCGCGCTTCGCCAATACCGCGCGATATTCTACTGATTGCGCGTGAGGGTTGCATGCTCGACGCCTATGACGGATCGATGCCGCATCCCCGGTCAAAGTCGGCATTCCTTGCCGACCGGGGCCGGCTGGTTTGCACCGACGACGAAGGCGCGAGGCCTCGGCCGACGGATTGCCTCTACCACTTCAATTCACTCGGCTTTCGCGGCGAGGAGTTCGATCCGGCCGCCCGCCTGAAGATCTTCGTTGCCGGCTGCAGCTACACGTTCGGCCTCGGCGTGCCGCACGACCAGATCTGGCCGACCCTGCTGAAGCAGCGCCTGGCCGACCGGCTCGACCTGCCGATCGACCGGGTCAATCTGCAGAACTTCTCCCAGGTCGGCGCGTCGAACGCGTACATCGCGCGCACGATCGTCCGACAGTGCGACCGGGTCCGGCCGGACCTCGCCGTCATTGCCTTCACCCATCGCGAGCGCACCGAGTATCTGGCGCCCGGCGTGACGAGGAGCCTGGGGCTGTGGGACCTCGACGCCCCCGAGACGTCCTGGGCGCCGGCCGCGCTGCGCTACTTCCAGCTGCACGACACCCGGTCAGCGTCCCTGGACCTGCTCAAGAACATGCTCCTTGTGCAGTGGGCGATGGTCAGCCGGGGAATCCCCTATCTTCTGCTCTGGATGAACCGGACGAAAATCGATCAATCATCGATCGACGATCTGGAACCGCTTCGCCAGCTGAAGGGAATGATCGATCGCGCGCGTCTCGGCTCACGATGCCTGCTCGACCCCGAGATCCTGGTCGACACCAATCCCTCCGACCGGCACCCGGGCCCCAGATCGCACGCGAACTTCGCGCCCCGGGTCGCCGAGGTCCTCGATCTTTCCGCACCGAAGGCATCGCCATCGACCGGGAACGCCGCGCGGCGCATCCTGGTTCTGGGCGACACCTGCCCGGCGGCCATCGGCGGCGGTCCCGGTTGCGCCGACAGCCGCAGCGCGTGCCGCCTGCAGAATAGCCGGCACAGGTTTCTCGAGGGCGCGGCCGGTCCACCGCTCGCGGCGAACGCCTCCAACGACCGCATCGTCCGCACGCTGTTGGCGGAATGCGACCGGCAGCGACCCGACTTCGTCTTCGCCAGCTTCTCCGACAACCGATCCTGCGAGCATTTCCTGGGCGAATCGCTGGTCGAGCTGCATGGCGCGTCGGCGGAAAGCCCGCCCCCTGAACTGGCAAAGCTTACGGAAGCCTACCGTCAATACACGACCGACGAGCTGCACGAGCTCAACGCGCTGCGCAACATCCTGCTGGCCCAGGAATTTCTCCAGACCCGGCGCATCCCCCACATATTGTCGGTGCCGCCTGCTCTCGGCTGGCGGGAGATGAACGCGTCCGGCAAGCATCCGGTGCTCAGCAAGCATGCGTCACTCATCAGAGCCACGTCGCTATGCACGCGATGGCCTCAGGAGACGGCAATCGAAGCGCCTCGCCGCAACACCGCAGAATTCACCTGGGCGTTCGTGAACCGCCTGAAGAAGCGACTGAGGAAATCGCGGGCCGAGGATCCCAATATCTATCCTCTCTGGTGAAGCGGACCGCTAACCGCGCCTGACCGTGAAGGCAGCGAGGTGCCCTCGTGCCGCGCCGCTGTGCCGGGGGCTCATCCGTTCGAGCGCAAGGGCGCCGAGGTCGCATTCCAGGGCGTAGTCGACCAGCGGCACAGGCCACGCGATCTCGACCTCGTTCAGGCCCGCCCGGGTCTCCGCCGCCGGCACCCTCCAGGTGTGAGCCTGCCATTGCGGCGTCATCTCCAAGCGACAGCTCGTCCCGCCATTCAGCGTAAGCGACACCGAGACCGGGCGGCGATGGCTGTCGGGAAGGCGCAGCACGACGCGAAACTCGAGGTCCGACGGCTCGGCGACATGGAACGCATGGCTCGACGTCGGATCGTAGCGAACGTCGTAGGCGTGGGCCGACCCGAGCCACTCGTCCATCACGTGATCGCGGCTGCGGCTCGGATGGAGAAGATCGAGGGGTTGTTGTCCGACGCCATGAGTGGCCGCGGCGGCTTCTTCCATCGCCTCCAGCGCCGCGCCGCCACGCTTGCCGAGCACGTCCCGCGCGATCGACGCCAGGGAGAACTTGGCGAGCTTCATGTCGGCCACCTGGCCCGCGCCGCCGAAGTAGCACCGCGCTTGGGCGTTCGTCGTTAGCCGCGCGAACGAGCGGGTAAGGTTGGTCGGACACGCGCGAAGGTGACCGTCGAGATAGTCGCTCACGAGCCCTACCGTCGTTTCGGGGCAGAACGAGGCGGCGCGCGACAGCAGGGCGCGCACCGACTCGTCGGGCTGCCGCAGGTGCGATCCGTGAAGGGCGGCCAGGACGCAGGCGGCCGCCTCGACTTCCGGCGCCGGGGCCGGCGCGGCGGCGCGCAGGGACTCGGCATCCGGCGCCGCCCCGCCGAGCGCCCGCGCCACCGCCGCGGCGGTGTGCGCCATCGTGAGCACGGTTCCCTTCGAGTTCAGGTGGCAGTAGTCGAGGAACCAGTCGAACCCCGGAATGCCGTCCGGCGTCGCTTTGACCAGCAGCTCGGGCATGTCGACGCTGGCCAGCTGCAGGTCCTTCGCCGTCTGGCGCAACGCCGCCTGCAGGCCCGTGGTGCAACGCGCCGAGTAGCGCACCCAATGTCCGCACGGCGCGTCACGCTTGATCTGCAGGAAGTGCCGCGCCGAGGCGAAGTCGCCGGCCTGCAGGGCGCAGTCGGCGGCGAGGCCCGCGCTCACGTCGCTGCTCCCGCCATCCAGCGCCAGCATGCGCGCTGCCGCGGCACGGCGCGCTTCGGCGCCTTCGGCCGACCGCGCGACATCGCGGCACCGCAGCCACTCGGCCATGTCGGCCTCGGGCAGCAGCGGCAAGGTCTCCGACGTCCAGCCGCGGAGGTTGAACTCCGGGATGACGACGATGACTGGAATGGCATGAGCGGCCACGAACGCCTCGACGGCCGCGCGGAACGCGGCAACGGCATCCGTCTCGATGCGGGCGAGCGTCTCGGCACGGCAGGCAACCGCGCCCTTCCGCCTCAGCACGCTCGCCATCTCGACATATGCCTCGCGCGACGAGAGCCTCGTCCAGAACCAGTTGTTGCCGGCAAAGATGACCACGGCGGCGGGCCGCAGCCGCGCCGACTGGCGCAGGAGCGCGAGCAGGTCCGGCAGGACGATCGAGATCCTGGCCAGATCGACGACGTCGAGGTCCTCGAGCCCGTCGCAGGATCGCAGCATGTCCTGCAGGACGAGAGCCGGCGTCACGACGGGGGCATAGAAGTAGCCCCGCGCCGCCGATTCGCCGAGATAGACGACCCGCCGGCGCCCTTCCCGGAGGACGATCTCCGGGACATCCGCCCACATGTGCCAGTCCGCCCGCCAGTCGGGGCGCCGAACGAAGCGCCCGTCCTCTCCCGAGACGGCCTGCCAGATGCCGACGCCGGCATCGTGCGGATCGTCCGCCGGCCGCAGCGAGGACCGCGTCTCGGGCTTCTGCGACAGGCCCAGCGCCTGCAGAAGATGGATCATCTGCTGGCCGTCCTTCGAGACCGCCAGTTCGGCGATCCGGGACAGGAGGGGATGCAGGGGCTTGGCGTCCATTGAACACCTCGAGACGCAGGCCGTCAGAACAGAGTGTAGGTGAAATGCGAAACGCCCGGTGGCCTCGCATCGGCGCCCTTGAATTCCTCGAGGAACGCCGCCGGGATGTCGCGACGATCGAGCAGGAAGCCCTCGATCACCAGGCAGTCGAGACCCGAATTCAGGAACGAGGCGACGGCGTCGGCCGGGCTGCAGACGATCGGCTCGCCGCGGACGTTGAACGAGGTATTGAGCAGGACCGGGCAGCCGGTGCGGTCGCGGAAGGCGGTCAGCAGGGCGTGGAACTCGGGATTGATCGTCGCCGACACCGTCTGCACCCGCGCCGACCCATCAACATGGGTGATGGCGGGAAGGCCCGATGCGCGCACCTGGCAGGTGAGCAGCATGAAAGGCGACGGCACGGGGAGGTCGAAGTAGGCGTGGGCCTCCTCCTCAAGCACCGCCGGAGCGAACGGCCGGAAGGCCTCGCGCTTCTTGACCAGGCTGTTCACCCGGTCGCGCATCGCGGGATCGCGGGGATCGGCCAGTATCGAGCGGGCGCCGAGCGCGCGCGGCCCGAACTCCATCCGGCCCTGGAACCAGCCGACGACCTGGGCGTCGGCGAGGCGGTCCGCCGTCTCGGCGAGGAGCCTCGCGCGGTCGGCGTGGAAGTCCTTCCACGGCAGGCAGGTGTCGGCGATGAACCGGCGAAGCTCGTCCGGCCTCGCCGACGGGCCGAGATAGACGTCGTTCAGCACCCGCGGCTGCCATTGACCGGTCAGTTCGGCGTGCGCCAGCGCCGCGGCGCCCAGGGCGCTGCCGGCATCGCTGGCGGCCGGCTGGACGAACAACCGCTCGAAAGGTCCTTCGCGCAGGATGCGTCCATTGGCGACGCAGTTGAGCGCGACCCCGCCCGCCAGGCACAGGTTTGCCGCGCCGGTCCTGGCATGCAGGTAGCGGACCTTCTCGAGCAGCAGTTCCTCCAGGACCTGCTGCAGGCTCTTGGCGACGTCGCAATGGAAGGGCTCGATGGCGCCCTCGGCCTGCCGGGGCGGCTGGCCGAGCAGACGGCAGAGCGCGTCGCTGAACATCCGCTCGCCATGCATGAAATCGAAGTAGTCAAGGTCCAGGCGGAAACCCGGCTTGCCGTCGCCGTCCGAGACGACGAGCCGGCGGATCTGCTCGACATAGGCGGGCTTGCCGTAGGGCGCCAGGCCCATGACCTTGTACTCGCCCTCGTTGACCTCGAAGCCCAGGTAGCTGGTCATGGTGCTGTAGAGCATGCCCAGCGAATGGGGAAAGGCGAGCTCCTCCAGCGTCTCGATGCCGGCGCCCCGGCCGAGGCCGTAGCTCGTGCTCGTCCACTCGCCCACGGCATCGACGCACAGGATGGCCGCCGTTTCGAAGCCCGAGAAGTAGTAGGCGCTCGCGGCGTGCGAGCGGTGATGATCGCCGAACCACAGGCGCCCCTCGAAGCCCAGCAGGTCACGGATCTCCTGCTCGGCGCGGCCGGGGTCGAGCCGCCGGAAAGCCTGCAGGCTGACGGGCGGGGTTTCCGGCAGACCCATCCAGAGCTGGCGCTCGAGCTTGCGCCGCGGGTTCTCGTAGTAGGCGACGACGTCGACGTCGCCGATGTCCAGCCTGCCCTCGGCGAGGCAGTAGCGGAATGCCCGCGACGGCAGCCGCGCATCGTGCTTGACGCGTGTGAAAGCCTCCTCGGACGCCGCCGCCACGAGCTCGCCGTCGCGCAACAGGCAACACGAAGCGTCGTGGAAATGGGCGGAGATGCCGATGACGTTCAAGTCACCCTCCCCGGGCTATTGAGGGAATCCAGCTGGCGAGGCCGCCGACCCGCTGCGCCAGGGCAAGCGCGCGGGCCGACCGCGCGACCTTCCTGCCGTGGCGCAGCTTCGTCCGGGCATAGCCCGAAAGCTCGGCGGCGAAGATGCGACGGGCGTCGTCATTGCCCGAGTCGTCGAGCAACCGGCCGAACCGCCGGGCCACGGTCCGATCGTCGAGCAGGCCCTCGATCGCGAGGTCACGCCGGATGAAGACTCCCAGGGAGCGCCGGCACAGATCCTGCTCCTCCACGCCGAGCGGCGCACCGCGCAGGGTGTCCACCAGGGCCTCGTGGAAGTCGGCCAGGGCCTCCTCCCACAAGGCACAGCGCGCCATCAGGCAGGCGCGCTGCAGCAGGGCACGACGGCGCAGCGGCTCGTCGAGCGGGGCAGCGCCGATGCCGCGCGGCAAATACTCGGCGAGCCCGAGCTCGGCGCGCAGTTGCGGCAGGTGCTGGCGGCTGAAGTCGATCCAGCGGCGACTGCGCTGGTCGGCGGCGAACTGGGCGCCGGGCCGCCCGCGCTCGCCGTCATGGTCGCGAAACAGGAAGCTTTCCACGTCGAGGCGCCTGCCGGCGAAGCGCCGCGCCAGACGCAGGTTCATCTCGTAGTCCTGCGAGCGGTCGAGGCGCACGTCGAACGGGCCGACCTCGCGGTAGCAGCTCGCGCGCACTAGCATGCCCTGCTGCTGCATGAAGTTCTGCTCGAGCATGCGGGGGAAGATCTCGTCGTCGGGCACGTCCGGCA
Source organism: Reyranella sp. (assembly GCA_021732285.1). Classification (GTDB taxonomy): domain Bacteria; phylum Pseudomonadota; class Alphaproteobacteria; order Reyranellales; family Reyranellaceae; genus Reyranella. Next base: position 15,577 of record JAKFVH010000164.1, read on the forward strand.
TCGGCCGGCGGCCGGTATGCTCGACGCGCCCGTCCGAATGGTTGCGGATGCCGCCGGAGCCCGAGTAGACGAAGCCGATCCGGGGATCGGCCTCGAGTGCCGCAAGGTGGCCCTCGACGTTCTGCGGCAAGGCGATGTCGTCGTCGTCGAAGATCCACACGTAGGCGCCGCGCGCCTGCGGCATCGCCCGGTTGAGGGCGCGCGACTTGCCGCCGTTCGCCTGCTCGATCACCTCGATGCGCCCGGCGTAGCGCCCGAGGACGTCGGCCGTCGCATCGGTCGAACCGTCGTTGACGACGATGATCTGGGCCGGCGCCACGGTCTGGCCGAGGACGCTGTCGAGCGCCTCGCCGAGATAGTGGGCGCGGTTGCAGGTGGCGACGATGGCGGTGACGTCGGAACCGGGCATCTCAAGCCTCGATCGCCCGGGTCACCAGTGGAAGCCCGTCTTCTTGCCGGCCTCGAACGGATAGTCGTAGCGCGTCAGGTACTCGTGCAGCGGCGCCTTGTAGCGCCGGTTCTTCAGCTCGGATGTGAGCCACAAGAATTCCTGCACGACTTCGCGGTCGAGGAAGGGATACCGCGTCTCGATGCCGTAGGCGCCCGCGATGTGCTCTTCCTTGTTGAGATAGGCGCGCTGATAGTTGCCGTAGAAATTGCGCCACGCCTTCAGCTTCTCGGGAAAGACGCCCTTGAGCTCGGTGGCCTGCTCCCATTGCGAGTAGTCGGACAAGATCTCGTCGGCGCCCTGGCCTGAGAAGTTGACCTTCCTGCCCTCCTGGCTGGCCAGCGTGTAGATCGACGCGAGGCCGGCCGTCGCCTTGTCGTTCAGCATGTCGTACGCGATGATGCCGCCGTCGGGCTTCTCCAGGCGATAGGTATAGGGCTCGGCATGGGTCCGCAGATACTCTCGCTTCTCGGCCAGGATCTCCTCGGAGATCCTGAGGATCGGGCCGGTCCGGTTGCGGCGGCGCAGCAGGTCCATGTTCTCCGCGCCTTCGATCGAGAAGGCCTTGTAGTCGATCCCCAGCCGGGCGAGGGCGCAGTCGATGGCGCCGCTGTCGTAGCCCGAGCTGAGACTGATGAAGGACTTGTCGTAGGCGCGCTTGGCCATCGCCCGGTCGAAGGCGGCGATCCAGTCGTCGTATGTGTCCTTGTACTGGTGGTCGAAGTCGAAGCTGTGCCGGCGGCGCTCGGTGGCCTCGCCGGTGACGAGGTCGACGATCACCGTCGTGTCCGGCGGCACCTGCTCGCCGCCCACGCCGCTGCGGTAGCTGGCGGCCTCGCTGCCGTTGCGCCACAGCGGCTTGGTCGAGAACGGATCGGTGGCGAAGATCGCCACGCCCCGGCCGAAATCGTAGAGCGCCACGGCAAACTCACCGTCGAGATGACGCGCGAAGTCGTCGCCATGCTCGCGGTATAGCGGAATCAGGACCTCGCCGTCGCTCTGCCGGTAGGGATGATTGTAGATCTCGCCGTTGTAGAGACAGACGATGTCGCCATCGACGAAGGGCTGTGGCGTTCGCTCACCGGTGATGTGCAGCAAGTTATGCGTAAAGAAGTAGCCGTGAAGCAAGACCTTGGTGGTACAGTCCGGCCCACGCCGCCGGATGAAGGAATTATCGGCATCCGATTTCCTGGATATGAGGATTCCGCACATCTGCCGACGCTCCCCGCGCTTACCCGCTTGCTCCGGGCCCAATCATTCGCGATCTCCTGCCTAAATCAAGTCATCGGCTGTCGCACGTTGGCAACGCACGGTCGAGTGATTTTGCCCAGATACCGCGTAGGATGTCCTTGCGCGGGGGCGTTGCCGCGACGGTTTCAGGGCCGATTCGCGATGGAAGATTAAGAATAGTTTAGGTTGCGGGCTTTCCGTTGCTTCCTCGATTGTTTGACGACATAGTCGAATCGCCTGAATGATGCGAGTGCAGGTAAGTCATTCAGGGCAGGGGGAACCCAGGATGGACTCGTTGACTCGTGAAGACGTTGCGGCGAGCGCCGCTCCGAGACTGTCGTTTTTCACGGTTTGCATGGGGCGGCTGCATCACCTCAAGCAGACGCTGCCCCGGAACCTGGCCTGGAATGCCGACCATCCCAGTCTCGAGTTTGTCCTTCTCGACTACAGCTCTCCCGACGGCATGGGCAGCTGGGTTCAGGACGAGCTCGGCGAGCACCTGCGTTCCGGACGCGTCGTCTATTATCGCTACGACGATGCGCAGTTCTTCAGCTACAGCCACTCGCGCAACATGGCGGCCCGGCTCTGCAGAGGCAGCATCATCTGCAATGTCGACGCCGACAACCTGACCGGCGAGGGTTTCGCGCGGTACGTCGAGGAACAGATGCAGGACAAGGACCTCCTTGTCGGCTGCGACGTGATCGACGGCGAATTCCATTCGATCCCCAACGACCTGGGCTTTACCGGACGCATAGCCGTGCGCCGCCAGCTGTTCCTCGACACCGGCGGCTACGACGAGGACATGATCGCATGGGGCTACGAGGACATGGATCTCTACAACCGCCTCGGCCGGCGCGGGCTGAAGCTCGCACCGATGGAACGGCGGTTCCTGTCCGCCATACCGCACGAGGACGATCAACGCATCGCCTTCACCAAGGTCAAGGAAATCGGCCGCAGCGAGGCCCCCAACAACAGAGGGACGGCGCTGGAGCACGAGACCATCAGCCGCCGCAACATCGCCCGCGGCGATCTGGTCGCCAACAGGGGCCGCATGGGCATCGGCAGGGTCCGCCAATCCGCCGAGACCGAGCCGGTGCAGCTGAGACGCCTGGATGTCGATCCGCCATCGCGCACCGATCTGCGCGAGCGCAACAACTGGATACTCGAGCGGGAGATCGCCAACGGCATCACGACGATGCGCGGCATCCCCAACGTCCTGTTCCTCGAGCTCACGCGGCGCTGCAACCTCGCCTGCAGCATGTGCCGCGGCGGCATGATGAAGGATCATGCGCTCGACATGAGCGAGGCGGTGCTGCGCAGGATCGAGGAGGATCTCCTGCCCACGGCACGCGTCGTCGACCTGCGCGGCTGGGGCGAAAGTCTCGTCAGACGGGACTTCCTGTCGATCGTCGAGCGCTTCGCGAAACCCGGTGTCCAGCTCCGCGTGCTTTCCAATGGCACAATCCGCAAGCCGGAGATCTGGCGGACGCTGATGCGTCACCACTCATGGGTCGGCATCTCGGTTGACGCGACCGAGAACGCCCTGCTGAAGGAGCTGCGCGGCGCGCGCATCGAGCCGATCCAGCAATCGATCGAGTCGCTCGTGCACTGGCGCGACTTCTACGGCAACGACCCCAAGAACGTGTATCTGATCGTCACGGTCAGCTCCCGGAACCTCGACAATCTGGAAGAGATGCTGACCTGGGCGAACGGGCTGGGCGTGAAGAACGTCCACATGATCCCCATTCACCTCTATCCGAGCGATCCCAAGAGCCTCGTGCACCGGGAGGCGGCAATACCGCCGGTCTTCGACCGGCTGTACGACATGGCACGAGGCTTCGGCATGACGCTGCAGATCAATGCGGCCATGTCGACCAACCTGGTTCTGAAGGACCGGCTGCTCGAGCGCTGCATCCATCCGTGGATGTATACCTACATCACCTATGCGGGCGACGTCGGCTTCTGCGATCACCTCATCGGACGGGACGATCTCACCTCCGGCAACATCCTCGATCGGCCCTTCGAAGAAATCTGGAACAGCCAGCCGCTGGTGACCTTCCGGGCCGATCACCTGGCCAAGCGCGACAAGCACCGATACTTCGAGCACTGTGCCTGGTGCTTCAAGAACCGCTATGCCGACTTCGAGCACAAGATCCGCCCGGACCTGTCGTCGATCGTGGTGAACACCTCGACGGTGACCTCTTTCAACCCGACTTCCATTCCGACGCTTCAAAAGAAGAGTTTGTGACGACGGCGACATCCTCCGACGAGCTCGTGCTCTCGCCTGACGATCTCGAACACTTCGAGACCGAGGGGTACGTCACGCTCGCGCAGGCCGTCCCCGACGAACAGGTGTCGGCTGCCCTGGATGCGATCTGGCGGTTCCTCGGCATGGACCGAAACGATCCCGAGGATTGGTACCGGCCGCCGCATTCCCCCAACAGCCTGGTCGAGATCTATCAGCACCAGGCGCTGTGGGATAACCGTCAGAGCCCGCGCATCTACCGCGCCTTCTGCCAGCTCTGGGGCACCGAGAAGCTCTGGGTGAGCCTCGACCGCGCCTGCATGAAGCCGCCGGTCGACCCCAAGCACCCCGATTGGCAATGGCCGGCCTTCATGCATTGGGACTTCGACCTCGGCCGGGAGATGCCGGCCCAGTTCGGCGTGCAGGGCGTGCTCTGCCTGTCGGACACCAGCGAAGACCAGGGCGGTTTTCACTGCATCCCCGGCATGCACCGCGAGGTCATCGAATGGTCGAAGACGCCGCCGGAGCAGCGCGAGCCCAAGGTCCTGCCTTTCGAGCGCAGCCGGGTCCGCTCGATCTCCGCCAAGGCCGGCGACATGATCCTGTGGCACCGCGCCCTGCCTCACGGGTCGGGGATCAACCGGACGAACCGACCGCGGATCGCCCAGTACATCCTGGCCGCGCCGGCGGGCTACAACGTCAGCATCTATGCCTCTTTTGAGAATCGAGTGGGTAGGGCAGAAGGTTCACACGTTGAACGAGTTGTGACGGCGCGGATGATGATATTCCGTGGTGGGATCGAAGGACCATTCCTCGGAGCCGACCTGGGGTCAGGAG
>JAKFVH010000171.1 GCA_021732285.1 Reyranella sp.
CTGTTCGACAAGCCCTACGAGCCGGACGAGGTGATCGCGGCGCTGGCCCGGCTGGTCAGGGAGACCGCGGCGGCTGAGCCTCGAGCCAACGACGCGCCTGCTTGACGTCGTCGAACACCTTCATCGGACGGTCGGCCACGGCGGCCGCGCCCAGGAGGCGGGCGATGCGCTGGGCCTGTTCGGCGGTGGCGACGACGGCCAGCGCACCCATGGTGCCGAGCGCATGCAGCCCGCGGATGCGCACGATGATCGACAACACGTCGTCGGGCGTCATGGCCGCCCGCGCACGGGTGCCGTCGAGCAGCTTGCTGTAGGACAGCGCGTTCGCGCCTTCGACGGCATCGAAAAAGCGCATGGCGTCGGCCATCGACACATCGCCGTCGGCCACGACGTCGACGGTGCGCTTGCGCGAATCGATCGTCCAGTAGAGCGCCATCTATGCCGGCTGGGCGTCCAGCCAACGCCGGGCTGCCCGGATGTCGCGGAAGATCTTGATCGGGCGGTCGGCGGCGGCCAGCGCGCCGAACAGGCGGGCCAGCCCATGCGTGTGCTCGGTGACCACGACGATGGCCAGCGGCCCCATCGGCCCCGCCGTGTGATAGGCGCGGATCCGTGCCCCAAGCAGCATCATCTCCTCGTCGGTCAGCGTTGAATCGCCGCGGGTTCCGTCGAACAGCTTGCGGTAGGGCATGCTGCCGGCAACGACCACGGCGTCGAGATATTCCTCGAGGTCAACGAGCGTGACGTCGCCTTGGCAGACGGCGGTCAGCATGCGCTGGTCGTGATCGATCTTCCAAGTGATGGGCACGCGGAACTCGCCAGTTCTCCTTGGCCCGCACAGTAGGGAGGGCACGCACCGGCTGCAACCTCCGATCACAGGCCACGTTGACCCGCAGGTCGGCCATGAACAGCAAGAACATCACCCCGCTCGGAACCCAGGAACACGAGATCCTGCGTGCCATCGCCCGCACGGCGGCGACGACGGGTCTGGCGGTTCCGCTGTCGTCGACCCAACGCCTGCGGTTCGAGATGCTGGGCCTGATCGAGGATCGCGCCGACGGCATCCGGCTGACCGAGCGCGGGCGGGCGATCGCCGCGGCGCCGAGCGAGACGCCACAGGCGCCGCCGAAGGATCTTCACCAGCACGCGACTGCGCCGCGCGACCGGCGTGGCCGCCGCCTCGGGCTGAGGCGTCGCTCTCCCTTCTGAGGTACCGGCCGAAACTAGCGGCGCGCTACAAGATCCGGCCAACGCCGGGCGATGGCCGCGATGATATCGTCGGTGCGGGCCGCCAGGATGCGCTCGCCCTTGAAGGCCGTGGCCCGCGTCGGATCGCCGGTGGCGCCGGTGCGCTCGAACGGCCCGTCGAGCTTGAGCTTGTCCATGCGCACGCTGCGTGGTTCCAGCGCCAGCATCACCGACGTCTCGCGCTCGTCGGCGTGGCCGCCTTCGGCGACGGCGAGCAGCTTGTCGGCCGCCAATCCCAGGCCGCGCATGTGCAGCACCAGAAGATCGGCCGCTCCGCCGGCAACCTCGTCGATCGGCTTTTCGGTCGAGACGCCGGTGTTCAGGATGACGAGGCGCCGGGCGCCGTGGCTGCGCAGGTTGCCTAAAAGCTCAGACAGCAGGGACTTGAAGGTGTCGGCCGACAGGTGCTGGCTGCCGGCGAACGACGTGAAGGCCGGGTAGAACCCGAAACCCACGACCGGTGCGGCAACCGCCGGCAGGCGCTCGATCAGCCGCTGGGCGAGCGCGCGGGCGGTGAGCGCGTCGGTCTTGAGCGGCAGATGCGGGCCGTGCGCCTTGGCCGCCGCGCCGATCGGAACCACGACCGGCGCCCCCGCCTCGAAATACGCCTTGGCCTCGGGCCAGGTGAGGTCTTCCAGCCAGACGCCGGTGTCGGATGTCATGGCATCACGCTAGCATGCGGGCCGGCGAACGAGGAGAATCTCATGCGAAAGGCTGCCCTTGTCCTTGCGTTGATCGTGGGAGCGCTGCCGGCCTACGCGGCCGATCCCGAGGCCAACAAGAAAGTGGTGCTCGACTTCTACGAGAAGGGCCTGAACCAGAAGGACTTCGACGCGGCAGCCAAGCATTTCGGCCCGCGCTACATCCAGCACAATCCCGGCGCGCCGGACGGCATAGAAGGCTTCAAGGCCTTCATCGCCATGCGCAAGGAGAAGTTCCCCAACGCCAAGAGCGAGATCAAGCGCGTGTTCGCCGAGGGCGACTTCGTGATCCTGCACGTCCATGGCGTGCGCGAGCCGGGCGAGCGCGGCGTGGCGATCATCGACATCTTCCGGCTGGAGAACGGAAAGATCGTCGAGCACTGGGATGTCGTGCAGCCGATCCCGGAGAAGCCGGCGAACAACAACGGGATGTTCTGAACCCTAGCTCTCCCAGGGCAGTTTTACGCGCTTGGGCGGATGCGTGCCGGGCACGATCAGCTTGCGCCACCGCGCCGACGGTGCGCTGTCGTCGAGCGCGATGCGGCCGGCGACCAGGGAAATGCCGAGGTCCTTCCACAACGCGGCAAGGTCGACGGGTTCGGCGTTGTCGAAATGCCGCTCGACCAGGCCGCTCATGACGGTGGTGCCGGTGACGCGGTCGCAGGCGGCGGCATACTCCGCGATGGTGGCGCGCCGCGCGCCGTCGAGGCCGCTCCACAGCACGCCGGCCAGGCAATCCTCCAGGCCCTTGGCGCCGTTGGTGGCGCGCCGCAGGCCGACGTCGGCCAGCAGCATGAAGGTGGCGCCGCCCCAGTAGTTCTCCTGGCCGCGGGCGTTGGCCATGCTGCTCGAGAAGGCCTGTACGCCTTTGGGCATGTTGTCGACCCACTCGCGCCACACCTCCTCTTCGGTCTTCCAGCCGGCGCGGGCGCGGATGATCGGCTCGATGTAGGTGGCCGCCCCCTCCATGAACCACGTGCCGCCGCGGCGGATGAAGGGCATGCCCGTGTGGATCAGCTCGTGCGTCAGCACCCAGTCGTCGAACAGGCGGCGGCGGTCGACATCGGTGCCGACCTCGACCATCACCGTGACGCCACCGCCCGGCACGCTGCGGCCATAGCCGACGCCGCGGCGATGTGTGACCGGAACGAGGCCGAGCAGCGCCTGCCTGGCGGTAAAACCCTGCCAGTAGTTGGACTGCGCCTGGGCGGTGCGCTCGACCCAGTCGAAGAGGTCGGCGCGCGCGCCCTCGCTGACGCCGTCGAGGATGGCGACGCGCAGGACGGCGTCGGCCTTGGGCTCGGCCGGCCGCAGCGATCCGGGCGCGGGAACGACGAGCTCGCGATAGGCCAGTCGCCCCAGCGCCGTATAGCCCGCAGTGACCATCGGCGAGCCACTCAGCCGCCAGGCATCGCCCACCTTGGGCAGGCCGGCCGCGAACACCAGGCCCGGCGCCGTCGTCATGCGGATGTCGATGGTCGGGACGCGATCGTAGCCCTGCGGTTCGAGCAGCCAGCTTCCCAGGATGGCGAGCACACCGTTGCCGCGCTGCACGACGATCGACGTCGAATCGACGGCGCGCGCGAAACCCGAGAGATCGAACCGGTAGCGCGCCTCGGCAACGCTGTCGCGTTGCTCGACCTTGAGATCCTGGAGATAGGACGAGGCGCGCTCCTCGACCAACCGGAAAGACAGAGTCTGCGTCGCTCGGCAGCGATAGGTGATGTCGAGCCTGAGCCCGTCACTGTCGGCCAGCCGGCCATCGACGGTGCAGTCCGGCGCGGCAACCGGCTGAGCCAAGGAAGGGGTTGCCGCCAGCAAGGCGGCAATGATGGCTCGCCGGAACATGCCGCAGGCTAGCACGCGGCCGGGCCGCCTCAATCAGGCCGGGCGTTCACGTTTTGCGGCGCACCGAGGCCAGCATAAAAATAGTTCAAGAGATCGAGCACGTCGAACACGGGCAGGCCCGTGGCGTCCTGGACCGCCTTCTTGTAGGGCGGCAGGTTGGTGCATTCGAACACGATCGCGTCGATGGCGGGATTGCGCGCCAGAAGATCGCGGGCGGCGGCCACGACCTCGCGTTCGACCTGGTCGCGGTCGAGCGTCGTGGCATTGCCGATGAAGGTGCCAGCAAACGAGCTGCCTTCGGGCAGGCCAACGAAGGGCGTGTCGGTCGGCGCGCCGACGGCGGCGAAGTGGGCCGGCGTCAGGTTGCGCGCTGACGCCGTGAGCACGCCGACGCGCCTGCCGGCAAGCCGCTTGATGTGCAGCAGCGCCGAGGTCGCGACCGGCACGGGCGAGCGGGCCGAAAGATCGTCCTGGTAGAGCGCGAGGAAGCCGCAGCTCGTCGACAGGCCGACCGCGCCCTCGGCGACGAGCGCCCGGGCATTGGCCTCGAGAGCGGCCAGCACGCGCGGCCGGTCGGGATGGGTCGTCACCGCGTCGGCCGCGCCGATGCCTTCCATGCGCCGGAAGATCACCGGGAAGTCGAAGGACTGGGCATTGCCGATGTCGCCCACGATGCGCGGGAAGCGCGTGTCGAGCATCAGGATGCCGAGAGGGCCGTTGCTCATCGGCTTCATTGCGGGAGTTCCGGCCACGCCTTCTGTGGGCCCCTCGCCTGTTCGAACCAGCGCGAGATGCGCATCACGCCGAGATCATCGAAGCGGTGGCCCGCGATCTGCAGGCCGATCGGCTTGCCTTCCTTCGTATAACCGCAATTGATCGACGCGGCCGGCTGCTCGCTCATGTTGTAGGGCATGGTGAAGGAGATGTGCTCCAGCGGCCGCTGGACGTCGTTGGTCGGCGTCTCCCATTCGGCGCGATAGGTCGGCACCGGCGACACCGGCGACAGCACGTAGTCGAACGGCTGGGTGGCGCGCGTCGCCGCGGCACGGATCGCCATGTAGTTGGCGACGGCCTTGATCACCGTGGCGCCCGAGACGTCGGCGCCGCCCCGGCACCAATCGGCGATGAAGGGCAGAACGCTCGCCTGCTTGGCGTGGCTCAGCGCCGAGAAGTCGACCCAGCTGCGCACGCGCCAGAACAGGTCCTGCAGATGCAGCATGTCGGGCGACAGGAACGGCGCCACCGGCTCGATCGTGGCGCCGGCGTCGGCGAACTTTTTGGCGGCGGTCTCGACCGCGGCCTTCACCTCGGCGTCGACCGGCAGGCCGGAGCCGGCATCGAGATGCAGGCCGATCTTCAGGCCCTTGGGCTCGAGCGGGCCCGCGCTCCAGTCGATGGTGGCGGGCGGCAGGCTCATGTGGTCGCGCGGGTCTGGCTTGGACAGTTCAACCAGCAGCAGCGCGGAGTCGGCGACGGTCCGCGTCATCGGTCCGATGGCGCGGCCGAAGTACGGCGGATCGACCGGCACGCGGCCGAGGCTGGGCTTCAGGGTGAAGATGCCGTTCCAGCACGCCGGCAGGCGCACCGAGCCGCCGATATCGGTGCCGAGATGCAGAGGACCGTAGCCTGCCGCCGCGGCGGCGCCGGCGCCGGCGCTCGAGCCGCCGGGGTTCCAGGCGAGGTTCCATGGATTGCGGGTGAGCGGATGGAACGAGCTTCTGCCCGACGACAGCATGCCGTAGTCGGGCATGGTGGTCTTGGCGAGGATAACAGCGCCCGCCTCGCGCACGCGCGCCGAAGCCGGCGCGTCATCCGCGGCCGGCACCAGGTCAGTCGCCGCGGTGCCGAGCGGCACCGGGACGCCCCTGGTGGCGATGTTCTCCTTGATGGTGATGGGCACGCCGTCGAGCGAGCCCTGCGGCTTGCCGGCCTGCCAGCGCTTCTCGGACGCCTTGGCGGCCTTGCGGGCACCCTCGAAGTCGGGGGCGTAGAGCGCCTTGAGCCTGGGCTCCCATTTCTCGATGTGGGCGATGACGGCGTCGACGGCTTCGACGGGCGACAGTTTCTTGGTCTTGTAGTTGGCGAGCAGCTCGCCGGCGGTCATGTCATGGAGGGCAGTCATGGCTCACCCTACACAAGCGTCTCTGGTCATCCAATGCGTCTTGTCGGCGCCCTGTCACAGGCCGGCTTGGCGATTGAAAAGCAACTACATTGTCATTACATTGCACATATGCCTGAGCGAAGAAGCCCGTTTAGCCTTCGCCGATCCGAACGGTTTGGTGATCGATGATCCTGACCATTCGGAAGACGAAGAGCGGTTCATCTTGCTGGGCTTGAGCTACGCCCTGCACCTTCCCGTGGTCTGTCACGTATTTCGTTCGGATGCGATTCGCATCATTTCTGCGCGCAAGGCGATGCCACGCGAAACTCAGACCTATCGAAGGAACAGATGACGATGCGCAAAGAGTACGATTTCGCGGCCGGCCGCAAGAATCCGTACGCCGGACGACTGAAGAAACAGGTCACGATCCGACTCGACCAGGAGGCGATTGCCTATTTCAAAGCGGTTTCTTCTGAAGTCGGCATCCCCTACCAGAGCTTGATCAACCTTTACCTGCGCGACTGCGTAGTGGCTCGTCGGCGACCCCGTCTCGATTGGCGCCCATCGGGTTCGGCACGCTGACGCCTCGTCACCCTCGTCGCGTGATGTCGAGCCTTTCAGCGATGAATTTGGTCAAGACCGGGGCCAGAAACAGCACGGCGATCATGCGCACCGTCTGCATGGCCATGACGAACGACACGTCGACGTTGGTCGAGGCGGCGATGATGGCGATGGAATCGGAGCCGCCCGGGCTGGTGGCGAGGTAGGCGGTCAGCGGGTCGACGCCGGCAAGCCAGACCATGGCGGCGGCGATGGCGCCGCAGAGCGCGATCAGGGTCAAGGTGGCGCCGAAGATGACCGGCAGCGCCCTGAGGGCATGGATCAGGAGCGGCCGCGTGAAGCGCAGGCCGACATTCCAGCCGACGAAGGCGTAGCTCGCCGCCAAAAGCCAGGTCGGCAGCTCGATCCGGATCAGGCCGAAATGGGTGAGCAGGATGCCCAGCACCAGGGGCACCAGGAAGGCGCCGGCGGGAATGCGCATCCAGCGGGCGATGACCGGCCCGACGATGGCGAGCGCCAGGGTCTCGGCCAGCGGCAGCCAGGCGACGGCAGGAAACCAGACGATGTCGTGCGGCACATTCACAGGCGTGACGCCGAACAGGCGGGCCACGATCGCGGCGATGACGGCCACCAGCACGACGCGCAGATACTGCATGAAGGCGACCAGCCGCGGATCGGCGCCGTAGTGCTCGGCCATGATGGTCATCACCGAGGCGGCCCCCGCGCTGGTGCCCCACAGCGCCGTCGTGCCGGGCATCATCTGCCAGCGTGTCATCAGCCAGCCTAAAAGGCTCGAGACGACGACGACCAGCACGACGCCGGCGCCGAACAGCACCCAGTGACGCAGCACGTCATCGACGATCGACAGCGGCACCATGCTGGCGATCAGGCAGCCGACGATGCCCTGGGCCAGCACGAAGGGCGGCAGCGGGAAGCGCACCTTGCCGCCCGTAGAGGCAACGATGATCCCCGCGATCAGGGGTCCCAGCATCAGCGCCGCCGGTGCGTGAATCCACAGCAGGAAGGCTGCGATGCCCGCCGACAGGGCGATCAGCACTCCCCACTGAACCGCTGATGCAAGCCTATTGGGCAAACTCCTCCGCCTCGCCGTTCATGCCGCGGATCGTAGCCAAAAGCTCGACCGCCGCGGCGGCGAGCCGTGCATCATCCGTGCCGCGCAGCACCAGCGAGACGCTGGGCTTGCCGTTGCGGAAGGCGGGGTAGCTGCCGATGTCGAGGTCCTCGTAGCGCTTCTGCAGGGCGCCCAGCGGCTCGGCGATGATGCCCTCGGGCAGGTTGGTGCGCACGGTGCGTGACAACACGGGCGTGCCGCCGACCAGCTTGTGCTTCATCGATTGGAACATCGCCTCGGCGACCTTGGGGATGCCGGCGAAGGTGAAGACATTCTCCATCTGGAAGCCCGGCGCCACCGAGACCGGGTTGTCGACCAGCAGGCCGCCGTGCGGCACGCGCGCCATGCGCCGCCGGGCCGGCGTGAACAGGGCGACGTCGCCATAGTGCCGCGTCATGCGCGCCACCGCCTCGGGATGCTCGGAGATGCCGACGCCGAAGGCTTTGGCGATCGAATCGGCGGTGATGTCGTCGTGCGTCGGGCCGATGCCGCCGGTGGTGAAGACGTAGTCGAATTTCTTGCGCACCTCGTTGATGGTGGCGACGATCGTGGCCTCGATGTCGGGGATGACGCGGCATTCGCGCACCTGCACACCCAGCAATCCGAGCTCGGTGGCGAGGTACTGGATGTTGGAATCGCGCGTCCGGCCGCTCAGGATCTCGTTGCCGATGACGACGATACAGGCGGTCACGATTTTTGCCGGCTCGGACATTGCCACGCTCATTTTCCTTTTCTTTCAGGACACTAGCGGAGGTCCGCCGGGGGGCCAAGCTCGCTGCGGTCTTGTTACGGCCGGTATCGCATGCCAAATATGGGACATGAGTAGTCCCCGCGATTTCATCGACGACAGCGACGACTATTGGCGGCGCGATGAGCGCACCATCAAGGTCCACGGGCCCGAGGGCTTCGAGGGCATGCGCCACGCCGGGCGTCTGGCGGCCGAGACGCTCGACTTCATCACGTCCCACGTCCAGCCCGGCATCAGCACCGCCGAGCTCGACAAGCTCTGTCACGACTACATCCTCGACCACAAGGCGATCCCTGCCCCGCTCGGCTACCGCGGCTATCCCAAGTCGATCTGCACCTCGATCAACCACGTCGTCTGCCACGGCATCCCGTCGGACAAGCGCCTGCAGTCGGGCGACATCGTCAATATCGACGTCACGGTGATCCTCGACGGCTGGTACGGCGACACCAGCCGCATGTTCTTCTGTGGCGACGTCGGCGTGAAGGCGCGGCGCCTCTGCGACATCACCTACGAGGCAATGATGCGCGGCATCGCCGCCGCCAAGCCGGGCGGCCGCGTCGGCGACATCGGCCATGCCATCCAGACCTTCGTCGAGGCGCAGCGCTTCTCGGTCGTGCGCGACTTCTCGGGCCACGGGCTCGGCCGCATCTTCCACGATGCGCCCAACATCCTGCACTACGGCAAGGCTGGCACCGGGCCGGTGCTGAAGCCCGGCATGTTCTTCACCGTCGAGCCGATGGTGAATGCCGGCACCTGGCAGGTGAAGATTCTCAGCGACGGCTGGACCGCGGTGACGCGCGACAAGCAGCTGTCGGCCCAGTTCGAGCATTCGGTCGGGATCACCGAGACGGGCGTGGAATTCTTCACCCTGTCGCCCAAGGGCCTGGCCAAACCGCCCTACGATCTGGCGGCTGTGGCCGCCCCGGGCGAAGAGCCGCGCAAGGCCGCCTCGGCGTAGTGGCTCTTCACACAGTCTTGGCAGGCTGAACAGCAAACGGGATCGCGTTCGCAGCGCCCCTCCGGAAATCTGCGCTCGCCATTGATGTCTCTACCCTTTCCGCCTCTGACAGGGGCCAGACGATGTCGCATGAAACACGACAGCAACGACAATGCGCGTTGCTCGGCGCGGTGCGAGGGGTTAGCGCCCTTTCCGGTAGTCCCTACCTGGCGTTCCCTCGGAAGTTGGCCCACTAGCGATAGGGCTTGCCGGCGGCATTCGGATAGTTACGTAAGTTTCGCGATTGGTTCTTGGCCGACCGGAGAGATCGGCCCGGCGGCGGCCGGGCGCGAGGGTATCGGATAAACGATGCATAGAGCGGAGCTGCCGGAGGCGAGCGCGCGGCTAATATAACCAAAGTGCTCATGCGAATCAACTACGGTTCTATTTTGGCGGACCATAGACCGCCAAAATTGCCCGGAATCGCAACAGTGCCAGCAGTGCTGGCAATCTCGTCAGCCCTGCGCCAACTCGGAAAAGCCTCTGTGAAAAGCTACCAGAGCATCGCCCAAACAGCTTTAGTCGCAGCTCGCCAGCGAAGCCGGGAAGGAACGAAGTTTCCTGTAACGCCTGGTCCGGTCGCCTCGTCCTTAAGGTGTGGACCGACGATCTGAAGCCAAGGACAAGCGCCCTGCAAATGCCGTCGCTGCGAGCGACGACGCGCTGTGCACGCTTCTCTCGGCGGGATTGCGAGTCCAGGCCGGGGAGGATCGCTGGCGTGTCATCGGCAATACCCTTTCCTACCGCCTGCTGCTGCGCGAGGCGGGCGGCACCTGGAACCGGCTCGACCAGTGCTGGGAATTTTCCGGCGACGATCCGACCGACCGGCTCGCCTCGGCGCTCGAAGCCCGGCCGGCCGGCGTTGGGCACAACGCCGCCCCGGCCGAACCGCAGCCGCACTATCACGGCCATCGCGGCCGCGTGCGGGAGCGTGTCATGAGGGCAGGTGCGGAATTGCTGGAAGACTACGAGCTGCTGGAGCTGCTGCTCTTCTATTCGATCGAACGCATCGATACCAAGCCATTGGCCAAGCGGCTGCTCGACCGCTTCGGCACCCTGGGCGACGTCTTTGCCGCCGAGTCAGCGCAGCTGCGCGAGTTCGACATCGATCAGCGCACGCTCGTCCTGTTCAAGGCCTCCCGCGAGGCCGGTCGGCGGCTGGCCGAGCGCAAGGTCAAGGACATGCCGGTGCTGACCAACTGGCAGCAGCTCATCGACTACTGCCACGCGGCGCTGGCACACGAGAAGACCGAGCAGTTCCGCATCCTCTTCCTCGACCGCAAGAACGTGCTCATCGCCGACGAGGTGCAGCAGCGCGGCACCATCGACCACACGCCGGTCTATCCGCGCGAAGTCGTGAAGCGCGCCCTCACCCTCAACGCTGCCGCACTGATCCTGGTCCATAACCATCCGTCCGGCGATCCCAAGCCTTCGCGCGACGACATCGAGATGACGCGCGAGGTCAAGGCCGCCGCCGAGGCGCTCGGCATCGCCATCCACGACCATCTGGTGATCGGCCGCAAAGGGCATGCGAGCTTCAGGAGCCTGGGGCTATTGTCGTAACGGTGAAGTGGACCCATCGATGGGACGATTCGGCCCCTCGTGACGACTCGTCAGATCGCTTCGTAGATGTCCACCATGAGCATACCGGACACGTCGGCCATCCGGCTCGGATCGTCGTTGACGCCCAGGAACAGGGAGCCAGTTAGCTTGTCGGGTACGGTGAAGACGCACTTGCGGCCAATGGAAAAGAGGACACGCACCGGAGGCAACGCTGTGTCCGCGATCTGATCGGCCGTGCTCCCCCCGATGCGGGCGATCAGCGCTCCGCGTGGCGCGCTTGGCACAAGAGGCGTCCCTGCCGCCAGCGCCGCTGTCGGTGAAGCGACGGGCACCACGGCTGCTGGCGCAGCGGGCGGCACCGTCGGGGCAAGGGTGGCGGTTGGCGGCGGTGCCGCCGGCGGCGGAGCGACGGGCGGATTGGGCGATTGGGCCGTTCCCTTGAAGTCGCCGTCGGCCGTGCAAGGACTGACGAACCCACTGGGCGTCCACGTGCCAATCACTGGCGGATTTCGCGCGGCATCGACGACGACCTCGATCTTCATGAGCTTGCCCGACGTCATCGCCTCCAGCGCCAGAGCCCATTGCTGCTGCGCCTCGGGCACCCTCAGCTCGGAAACCAGCTTGCGCCATATTGGCTGAGTCATCTGATCGCTCCCCCATTGGGGTCTCACGCTTCGCCCCTACGGCTGCGACGACAGCATGAGACGCAGGTTTGAGTTCTTCAGAACATCCTGAGATTGGTTCTTGTCGATATGGAGGATCGGATAGCAACCTCCCCCTCCGCTTTTGCCCGATTCACAGACGATTGCGTGCACCGTCGCGGGAACGGGCTCCTTGCCCTCGGCGACAAGAACGACGTCCATGCCAGCGTCGAGCAGTGCCAGCAGGGCGGCAGAATTGGCCGGCAAGGCGAAGGGCAGGGCACGTTTGTCTACCGGCACCTTCATGTCCGCATTTTCGCCGAGATCCGCGGCGAGCAGCTCACGCCCGGCCAGAATCGACGATTTGGCTGTCACGTACTTACCGGCAAGCGATGGCGGCGGCACCGTATAGAAACCCAGCGATGCCGCGAACTTGTTCTGGCGCCGCACATCGCCGCTCACGATACGATGATTGTACTTGAGCTCGCGCGCCGCCTCATAGTGGCCCGACTTGCAGTACGGGCACAGCATACATCCCGCACCAAGCACCAGTATTACAATGTAAAGTCCCACGACCAACCCAAACGGGCGGTCGAGAACGTAGTCTCGGCATTTCAGTGCCGCCTTCATGATGACTTCGGCGGCACGTACCGCAGATCGCGTATCTCATGGAGTGCATGCAACGCGTCAATCGTGCCCCAGAGTTCACGTTCCTCAAGCACCGCGCCGGGTTTGGGATAGCCAAGCGCCGCCAGCAAATCGAAACGGAACAGATCGATGGAGCTGCGCAGCAGGTCGTTGAGGGTACGATATTGGGCAACGGCGATGCGATACCAGACATATGCCGCAACGGGACCCAGCACGGCGACGCCAACAAAGAACTCAACCGGTCCCGACGTCAGCATCAGCCAGGGGCCCCACATCAAGGTCCATAGAAATGTAAGCGCTGAGCAGGAGACCAGGAAATCGAGCTGCGTCTTGGCGCCGAGCAACACTGGAGCAAATTCCTTGTCCCTCTGTGCCGGGAGCTGCAAGCGCGACCAGAACAGCTCGAAATTGAAATCGTAGCGCTGGACGGCGTAGTTCTGGACGGTCCGCGCTACGTTGCCCATGCGCGTAGGTGCAAGTGGCAGAGCGCCGAAGTCGAACTGGCCGCGCGTTACCAGAAGCCGATACTGGTTTGCTGCGTATTCCTCGGCGTACTCGATGAGCATGACAAGCAGCGTTTGCACGTCGTCGAGGTCGCGCACGTGATTCGCAGGCCCCGGCTGGTTCGCGTTATTGTCCCGCAAATCCAGCACCACCAGTGTCACCGCTTGGTCGAGTACTTCTCCGGCTATGGGCTGGGCACGACGCCGCAACCTCGCCAGCCGATCGACTTCGACTCCACTCGGCATGGTGCGCCGGTAGCTGTTCGCCGGCTGTTGGTAACCTGCTGTTCTGGCGGTGAGCAGCGAGTCCTTCCATACCTCGGCCTGCGGTTTACCCGCGGCCGTCGTTCCGAACCTGACGATGAGGTCGCCATTTTCCTTCTTCAGGCGCTCAAGCCGCTCGTAGCGCCTCATCTCGGCCCGCACGAAGAACGACGCGATCCACGATGGCCACTTGCCTTCCATCATCGACTGGATGGTCGGCAACGAGGCCGATTCGGCATAGGCGGAAAAAGTGATGCCGATGAAGATTGCGGCAATGACGACCGCCGAAAGTCCACCGCTCTGCTCGCTGATCCACGACGCATAGCCCTGGAACGACGCGCTGAACAGGTAGAACATCACGGCATTGCAGAACCAGAACGCCGTGACCGGCAGGAAGCTGCCGACAAAGAAGCGACCCGGGCTGGTGATCAGATTCTGGAGATTGGTGAGCAGGCTGGTGAACACGGCGATTTACCGGACGGGAAGGCCGCAGATCGGACACCTGGGCGGATAGGGAAAGGCCTGCGGGTGCGGCGTCCTCCGATTGGTGCACATCTTCCCGGCCGCCAGCCTGTACGCATAGTCATCCCCGGCGCCCTGGAGAGCTTTGAGGGCACTGACGGTCTTGGTTCCATAGCGAAGCAGGGAGTCGACCTTGGTCACGATCGAGGTCGCGTTGGTCATGACCTTGGCGATCGCGTCGAGATTGTCGGTCGCGGTCTTGAGCACGGCGAGGGCGGCGTCGAAAGCCGGGCTGGCCGGCATCTGCTGCTCGGCAGCCCGCAGGATCTCGGTCCGCATGTTGGCCATGGCCGAAGTGCTCTGCGCCAACTCCGGCGATGACTGTTCGATGGCGCTGGCGACCTTGATCGGCCCATCGAACTTGGCGGCCGCCAGCTTTGCCTGGGCAACGATGCTGGCCACGGTCGCGACGTCCACCATGTCTCCATCTCCTTCTGCTCAAGCGACCTATCGAACAGGAGCCCCGCAGATCGGACAGGTGGTCGGGTAGGGGCAGCATTTCTGCGGGTGCGGTGTGCTGCGATTGCTGCACATCTTGCCGGCCGACAGCTTAAGTACCCTGTCGGTCAGGTCGGCGATCGACACATTAAGGCCGAGCCCAGCGATGATATTGGGATCTATCCTGTGCTCGAAGCGCCGGACGCCGACGTCGGGATTTGAAACAATTGTCGTTACGAGCTTGCCGAAGTTGTCCTCGCTGACCCCGGCGGCTTTCAAGTCTGCCGCAAAATTCACCGTCTCCCCCGACCCTTTTCCCGCAGCCTCGGCAATGCTTCTGTGAACGATCAGTTGAGCTTGTTCTTGGGTCAACATTCGCGCCTCCACATGTGTCTTTCCGGAGAAGCTGACGGCGTAGGCAACTCCAGTGATTTCTACTTCTGAAAGACCTTTTGGATCGCAGAGACGGCATCGGTTCCAAAGCCAAGAAGGGAATTGGCCTTGTTCACGATCGCAGTCGCAGTGATCATGGTCTTGGCGGTATCGTTGAGATTGTTGGTGGCGGTCTTGAGCGCGGCAAGGGCAGCGTCAAAGGCGGGGCTGGCCAGGATCTGCTTCTCGGCCGCCTGCAGAATCTCGGCCTGCTTGTTTCCCATGTCTGCAATGCTCTGCACCAACTCCGGCGACGGCTGCTGGACGGCAGTGCCGGCCTTGATCGGGCCATCGAATCTGCCGGCCGCTAGTTGTGCCTGGGCAACGACGTCGGCGACCGTGGCAACGTTGGCCACCGTGTTGGCGCTGGCCATGGTCAGATCCCTTTCTTGCTGGGCGCGGTCGCGGATTTTGGTGGTGCCGAGCCGGTGGTGACCGCCGTCTCAAGCGCCGTCACCTTGTCCTTGAGGTCGCCAAGCGACTGGACCAGGGCGCCGATGTCCGGCTTAGGGTTGTTGACCGCCTTCACCAGAGCGGCGTGCGCTTCGGGCAGCCCTTTGGCGGCGCCTTCGGGATCGCTGAGACGCAAGCCTTCGTATGTCGCCAGCACCATCTCGAGGTCGGCGAGGCGTACCTTGTAGGTTTCCGGGCCGATACCGGGCCCAAGCTGGGCGCGAATGAGGTGCGCGTCGAGGTAGAGCTGGGTGCGTCTCTTGGCGACCAAGGCCTCCAGATGGATGGTCAACTCGGCGGCGAAAATCTCCATTGGCTTTTCGTTGGTCGGTGCCACGGGCTTGTCGACGAGATTGACCCCGTCACGCAGCGCCTCGAAGCGCTGAATATCAAGGCTCGTGCCGACCAGCCAGCCGAGCACGTTGATGCCTGCCGCTACGATTGGCGCCACGACGGTGCCCGGTCCGGCCGCAGCCCCGACGAACGCCGAGGCCGAGTCAGAGAGCTTCCTGACGGCAGTCGTGAAGTCGGTTCGGTCGCTTGCCTTGGTCACGGCCGCCAGCGCTGCGGTGTAGTCCTTCAGTCCGCCGAGCATCGCCTTCAGCTTCGGCGAAATCGGATAGGGATCAGCCAGCACGGCCGCGCTGCCACCGACTTTGTAGATTGCACAGGGCGGGTCCTTGGGGCTCGATGCCACCGTCCCAGGCGTGCAGCTTGGCGACAGCGCCGCCGATCGCTGGTGGTAGATGAGGTCCAGACTACGACCAGTCGTCACGTCCGCGATCAACGCCTCGTGCCCAGATTTAACCGAGTTGGCGAGACCGGCGACGCTTTTGTCGAGGTCAGTTACTTGACTGGAATAACCGTACGGCGAACAGCCGAAGACGGCCGCAAGCATCGCCACAAGCAAGATCGCCCTAACGATATCCATAAAGCCCCCCTTCATCAGTCTCTCAATAGTTGTATCGTTTGTCAACGATCAACCATTAATATTTTGCTTCTGCACGATTGATAGCGGTCGCAGTTCGACTGCTGTCGCGATCATGATCTACATCGGGGAATAGAGCCTAGACGCCATTTGCCGTCTCGTGACGACATCGAGATGACGCGCGAGGTCAGGGCGGCCGCCGAGGCGCTCGGCATCGCCATCCACGACCACCTGGTGATCGGCCGCAAAGGGCATGCGAGCTTCAGGAGCTTGGGCTTGCTGTAAGATGCCGATGCCCTCGGCCAAGAACGCCGACGTCTCCGTCAACCTCATCGCCTGGATGTGTCGTCATGATCGAAGCGATTAGTGCAATCACACTCGGTACCCACGACATGCGGCGGGCCGTCCAATTTTACCGCTCGCTGGGGTTCGATATCGCGCACGGCGACGAAGCATCCTCATTTACCTGCTTTCGGGCGGGGACGGGCTATCTCAACTTGATTGCCCAGCCGGCGGAAAAGCGCTGGTCCTGGTGGGGACGCGTCATCTTCTACGTCGTCGACGTGGACGCACTATACGACCGTGCCTTGGCGGCCGGATGGCAGCCTACGACTGTGCCCCGCGATGCCGAGTGGGGGGAACGCTACTTTCATCTGACCGACCTCGATGGCCACGAGCTCAGTTTCGCGCGGCCTTTGCGGCCCTCGGCATAGCTTTGGACCTACCGGCATGGAGATCATTTTGCGGAAAGGGAGAGAATCAGCGGCTTCAGTCCGCGCTACGCCGGCAGCTTGTCTCCATCCGGTGGCGCCGCCACCTCGAACGCGTTGACCACGCCGCACAGCATTGCGTAGTAGTGCACGCCTGCGGTCAGCTCGACGAGCCACTTCGTACCGTGTTTCTTGTGGAGGGCATCGAACGCGGCCTGGTCCGCGCGATTGGTGCGCATGAGCTGACGGACGTACGTCACGATCGCGGCCTCCTCAGGCGGAAACTTCGACTCCTCCGCCTTCGCGCGCAGCAGATCGATCGCCTCTTCACGTAGGCCGTTGCGGCGCGCGGCCGCCACCTGCGCCGCCCACACGTACGCGGCTCCACGCTCCCGCACGGCGGCGAGGATGCCAACGGAGCGCAACTTGCCTTCGACGACGCTTTCGTCGCGGAAGAAGGGCACGAGCGGCAACATGCGCTTCGTCATCTCCGGGCTGTGCAGCATCATGCTGAACGGGCCACGGACGGCGCCGAACACTTTCAGCACGTCGTCGACGACGGCCTGATGTTCGGGAGCGACGTCGGCTTTGCTGGCGACGGGCGTGACGCGTGGCATGGATCAGCTCCTTTCCGCGACGGACATGCGGTTTCCTACTCTGCCGCCAGCGCGCCCTTCTCATCGGCCAGCAGGCGTTCGATGAAGCGGCGCATGACCACGCGGTTGGTGTCGGACACGATATTGACCAGGCCCTGCTCGCCGAGCTCGTCGAGCCTCGCTTGCTGAGCCTCGACCATATCCTTGTCCTCGACGAAGGTGGGCGCGATCTCGCGATAGAGCTGCTCGGTCGCCTCGGGCTCGTTCTGGCGATAGCCGTTGGCGCACGACCAGAAATAGAAGCACGAGGTCTCGGTCTCCGGCGTGAGCCCGTGGAAGAGGCGGAACTGGAAGCCGCCCTCTCGCTTGCCTTCATACGCCCCGGTGCCGACGTCGGCCGCGCCGGTCCATTGCAGGACCGAGCTCGGCGCCACCCATTCGAATTCCTGCCAGCGATCGACGCGGCCCTTGAAGCCCGCGGCCTTGACGTAGCTCGGTGGCGGCACCGAATCGCGCATCCAGCGCGTGAACTTGATGCCGGTCGCGGTGCGCGTCGTCTGCATCTCGGCGTTGACGTGCGCCGCCGGATTGCCACCCACCGTCTTGGCGTGCAGATAGCCGAGATGCGTCAGGTCCATCAGATTGTCGACCATCAGCATGTAGTTGGCCCTGATCGGATAGCAGTCGTGCTTGTTGGGCCATCGGGCCTTGTCGTCGTGATAGGGAAAATCGACGATCTTGCTCGCGTCGGCCGCGGCCGCATCGCCCATCCAGATCCACACGAACTGGTTCTTTTCCACCAGCGGGTAGCTGCGCACGCGCACGCTGTCGGAGATGTTGGCCTGCCCCGGCACCGCGACGCAGCGGCCGGTGCCGTCGAAGACGAGGCCGTGATAGCCGCACTGGATGCCGGCCGGCACCAGTTCGCCCTTCGAGAGCGGCGCCGAGCGGTGGCAGCAGCGATCGACCAGCGCCGCGGCCCGCCCCGCCTGGTCGCGGAAGAGAACGACCGGCTCGTCGCAAATCCGCCGCGCCAGCGGCTTCTGGCCGAGCTCATCCGCCCAGGCCGCAATGTACCAAGCGTTACGAATGAACATCGTGAACTCCCTTGGCCAACCAACGGGAAGTCGCGACAGCAGACACAATCAGGGCGGGGTTGGCAACTGGCCGGCGGGGCGCCTGGCGGGTACCCTGACACGAAAGGCTTCGGAGGATCGAATGCACTCGTTGACCCACTTGTTCCTCGGCGTGGCCCTGTCGGCCACGATGTTCACCAGCGCCATCGCCGCCGACCTCAATCCAGCGGCCGTCGCCTATATGCTCCCGGACAAGATCGAGTGGAAGCAGGGATCCGGTCGCAACCAGCAGGCAATCCTCGCAGGCGATCCATCCAAGCCCGGCCTCTATGTCGTGATGGTCAAATGGCTGCCTGGCGGGATGAGCCGGCCGCATTTCCATCCCAATGACCGCTTCATTACGGTGCTCAAAGGGACATGGTGGGTCGGCACGGGGACCAAGTTCGACCCCAACAACACGGTCGCAATGCCAGCCGGCACCTTCGTCACCCATTTCGGCAAGCAGGTGCACTATGATGGCGCCAAGGATGAAGAGACCGTATTGCTGATCACCGGCGAAGGGACCGCCACCTCGACACCGGCGGAAGAGAAATAGCCTGGTCCCGAACGGAGAACGGAAATGCCACTCTTCAATATCGGCTTTGTCATCTTCCCCGGCTTGACGCAGCTCGATTTCACGGGGCCGCTGCAGGTGCTCTCACGCGTTCCTCAATCGGCGACGCACATCGCCGCGAAATCGGAGGCGCCCGTGCCAAGCGATTGCGGGGTCGGCCTCGTGCCAACGCACACTTTCGCGAACTGTCCGCCCCTCGACTTGATCTGCGTGCCCGGCGGAAACCTGGGTGTGGTCGACGCGTTCTGCGATCGCGAAACCATAGAATTCGTCCGCCGCCAAGCGCGCACCGCGAAGTACGTCACCTCGGTCTGCACCGGCGCGATCATCCTGGGTGTCGCCGGATTGCTCAAGGGACGGCGGGCAACGACGCATTGGGCTTTTGTCGATCTGCTGCCTCTCGTCGGCGCCACGCACGAGAAGGCCAGGGTCGTCCAGGACGGCAATGTGATCACGGCGGCTGGTGTCAGCTCGGGCATCGATTTCGCGTTCACTGTTGCCGCCGAGATCGCCGGCGAGACAGCCGCCCGGAAAATACAGCTCGGCATCGAATACGACCCCGCCCCGCCCTTCGATTCCGGCAATCCCGACAAGGCGTTGGCTGACATCAAGTCGGCGGTGATTGCCCAGGGCTACGACAAGTCCCTGTCGGCGTACCGCGCAGGCCTCGAGAGGGCCGCCCGGCTTTGATCGCCTGGCGCAAAAATGCTGTAGTCGCCGCAATACGGGAGGAAAACGCATGCCGGCTGACCTGACACCAGGGCTCAAAGCGGAGATCGTCACGACAGTCGACGACAAGCTCATCGTCACGCACATGGGCGGCGACGGTGTCCTGTCCACGCCATCGATGATCGGGTTGATGGAGCGTGCCGGCATCATGGCCGTACAGCCGCATCTCCCCGAAGGGCACACCACCGTGGGCTTCGAGGTGAACGTCAAGCACTTCGGGGCCACACCGAAAGGCAAGAAGGTGACGGTGCGCGCCGAGCTGCTCGAGGTCGATGGCCGCAAGCTTCGCTTCAAGGTCGAGGCGCACGACGAGGACAAGAAGGTTGGCGAGGGCACTCATCGCCGCGCCATCATCGCCATTCAGCGCAAGAGTTGATTTACCCCGCGTCCCGTAGAGCATCGGAGTTCAGTTCAACATGTAGGTGAAAAGCACACATAAGGCGGAGGAGACAGCCCATGACACGCGTCCATCGGATTACGCGTCGCCGAGCGATGAAGGTCACGGCTGGCGCCGTCGGCGCCTCCCTGCCGCTGGTGCATGTCCAGTCAGCAAGCGCTGCCGGCAAGCTGACGATGGGCGTTTGGGATCACTGGGTGCCGGCGGCCAATCCGGTGCTGAAGGGCCTGATCGACGAGTGGGCCGCCAAGAACAAGGTCGACGTCACGATCGACTTCATTGCCTCCGCCGGCAACAAGATGA
>JAKFVH010000272.1 GCA_021732285.1 Reyranella sp.
TTGCGCAGCAGGAAGGTGAGCGTCGCCCGGTCGGCGAAATAGGCCGCGACCTGTCCCTTCGTGAGAAGGTCGATGCCCTCCTGGTTGGTCTTCACCAGGACCAGCTCGGCATTGATCTGCGTGCCGGTCAGGGCGCGACGCAGTTCCTGCTCGGTCGTGGTGCCCGGCAGCACGGCAACCTTCTTGCCGGCAAGCTGCTTGACGTCGCGTGGACCGTTGGGGCCGATGGCGAAGCTCGCACCATCGATGAAGATCGCGATGGAAAAATCCACCTTGGCGCGGCGTGACAGGGTCGCGGTCGAGGATTCACAGAGCAGGTCGGCTTTGTTGTCGACGATCGTGTCGAAGCGGTTCACTGAATTGACCGCGACATACGCCACCTTCAGGTCGGGGATCTTGAGCTGTTCCTTGAACTGGTCGGCGACGGCACGGCAGAGATCGACCGAGTAGCCCTGCGGGGCAGCGGTGGCCGGGCTGCCGGGCGCGATGTAGGAGAAGGGCGGCGCATCGGGATCGTAGGCGATGCGCAGCGTCTTGCTGGAGCGGATCTGGTCGAGGGTCGGTGTCGGGGTCTGGCCGACGGCCTCACTGACGAACCATACTGTGCTTGCCAGCGTCAGTGTGCTGAACGTCTTGGATAGTGCACTCATCGTGGCCCCCTCTTGTCGGGAAACAATCCGACATCCGTGCCGTTGTGACCACAGGAATCCCTCTCTCCAAAGGTGCGCCCATGGCCAAGCCAGCCTGCAAGGTGGTCGGCATCGACCACATCTCGATCAGGGTCAGCGACTACGAGAAGTCGAAGGCCTTCTACGGCCGCCTGTTCGCGTTCCTGGGGTTCGAGATCTCGGACGAGTATCCCGACACGATCGGCTGGACGAACGGCAAGACGCGCTACTGGATCGCGCCGGCCGAGGGCCGCAAGAAGCACCGCATCGGCGATGTCGGCCTGCATCACTACGCATTCGAATTGCGCAATCGGAAGGACGTCGATGCCCTGCAGGCCTTTCTGAAGGACGAGCACGTGCGCATCGTCGATCCGGCCGACGAGTATTACGACGACTACTACGCCGTGTTCTTCCTCGACCCTGACGGCATCAAGCTCGAAGGCATGAAGTACGGTGAGCTGACGGCGAAGCGAAAGCGTAAGTCATTGAAAAAGAAAGGCTAATTATTTTCATTGAAATAGTTCTGCGAATGACTTGCAATTCAACGCAGGCGCAGCATATTTAGAAACGTTCTAATCTGTTTACCGGAGCGTTTCATGCTGACCATTGGCGACAAGTTTCCTTCCTTCGACCTCAAGGCGGTGGTGAGCACCGATGCGAAGACGGCCTTCAAGCAGGTGTCCGACAAGAGCGACGCCGGCAAATGGAAGGTCGTGTTCTTCTGGCCGAAGGACTTCACCTTCGTCTGTCCGACTGAGATCGCCGCCTTCGGCAAGCTCAACAAGGCGTTCAACGAGCGTGACACCGTCGTCTACGGCGTCTCCACCGACTCTGAGTTCGTGCACCTGGCCTGGCGCCAGAACCATGCGGACCTGAAGGCGCTGCCGTTCGCCATGCTGGCCGACATCAAGCGTGACCTGTCCCAGGAGCTGGGCATCCTCGACAAGGCCGAGGGCGTCTGCCTGCGCGCCACCTTCATCGTCGATCCCGAGGGCATCATCCGCTTCGTGTCGGTGAACGACCTCTCGGTTGGCCGCAACCCGCAGGAAGTGCTGCGCGTGCTCGATGCGCTGCAGACCGACGAGCTCTGCCCCTGCAACTGGCAGAAGGGCGACGACGTCCTGAAGGCCGCGTAAGGAGGCAATCATGTCGATCGACGTCCTGAAGGACCGGCTGCCGGAGTATGCCCGCGACCTCAAGCTCAACCTGTCGAGCTTGGCGTCCGAACAGCTTCTCAGTCCGCAGCAGAAGGCCGGCAGCTTCATCGCTGCCGCGCTCGCGGCCAATCATGCGCCGACCACGCAAGCCGTGGTCGACGCTTTCGCCAGAGAGCTCACGCCCGAGGCGCTGAACGCCGCCAAGATCGCGGCCTCGCTGATGGCGATGAACAACATCTACTACCGCTTCGTGCACCTGGTGCACGCGGCCGACTACAAGAGCCTGCCGGCCAAGCTGCGCATGACCGCGATGGCCAAGCCCGGTGTCGACAAGGTCGACTTCGAGCTGTGGTCGCTGGTGGTCTCGGCCATCAATGGCTGCGGCATGTGCCTGGAAGCGCACGAGAAGGTCTGCCGCGAGCACGGCCTTTCCGCCGAGCAGATCCAGGCTGCGGTGCGCATCGCCGCAACGGTCCACGCTGTTGCCCGCACGATCAGTGCGGAAGAGGCGTTGGCGACGCCGCTGGCAAAGGCAGCGTAGCCACCCTACGCTGCAGAGCAGCTTCGGATGGCGTAAATTGAGGCGCGACTACAAGCCTCCGAAGCTCCGCAGGAGCGAAGGAGGCTAGCCTTGTAGCGTCACGACATGCGGGCCAAACTCCGGGCCGTTTTGGTACCCGGAGGACCCGCATGTCGATGACCGCCACTCAGAATCCGCAGGATCACTCCGTCTCTCCCAAGGGCATGCTGATCGGCGGCCAGTGGGTGGAAAGCGCCTCGGGCGCGCGCCTCACCGTCGAGAACCCCGCCAAGAAGAAGCCGATCGCCGAAGTGCCGCGCGCCAACGCCGCCGACGTCGATCGCGCCGTCGCCGCCGCGACCAAGGCCTACGCCGATTGGCGCAAGGTGCCGCCGCGCGAGCGCGGCAAGGCGCTGCTCAGGATCGCCGAGGCCCTCCAGGCCCGCGCCGAGGAGATGGCGCGGACCATCGCCCTCGAGACCGGCAACGCGCTGCGCACCCAGGCGCGCGGCGAGGCCAACATGACGGCCGACATCTTCCGCTACTTCGGCGGTCTGGGCAGCGAGCTCAAGGGTGAGACCATCCCGCTTGGCGAGCACGTTCTCTCCTACACCCGCCGTGAGCCGCTGGGTGTGGTCGGCGCCATCATTCCCTGGAACGCGCCAGTCATGCTGGCCGCACTCAAGATCGCGCCCGCACTTTGCGCCGGCAACACCATGGTGATGAAGGCGGCCGAAGACGCCCCGGTCGGCGTGCTGCTGCTGGCCGAGATCTGCCAGGAGTTCCTGCCGCCCGGCGTGCTCAATCTCCTGACCGGCCTCGGCCAGGAGGCGGGCGAGCCTCTGCTCAACCATCCCGGCATCCGCAAGCTGTCGTTCACGGGCTCGACCGAAGTCGGCAAGATCGTGATGCGCGCCGCGGCCGAGCGCATCGTGCCGGTGTCGCTGGAACTGGGCGGCAAGAGCCCGTCGATCGTCTATCCCGACGCCGACGAGGACTGGGCGGTGGACGGCATCATCGCCGCCATGCGCTTCACGCGGCAGAGCCAGAGCTGCACCGCAGGCTCGCGTATGTTCCTGCACGAGGACATTTTCGATTCTTTCCTGAGCAAGCTCGAGAAGAAGACGACCGCGCTCAAGATCGGCGATCCGCTCGACGAGAAGACGGACATCGGCACCATCATCAACAACAAGCAGTTCACCAAGGTCTGCAAGTATGTCGACGAGGGCCTGAAGCGCTCCGACGCCAAGCTGGTGTTCGGCGGCCTGCCGCCCAAGACCGGGCCGCTGAGCGAGGGCTATTACGCCATCCCGACCGTATTCGCCGACCGCTCAAACGACTGGCGGCTGGCACGCGAGGAGATTTTTGGGCCGGTGCTGGTGGCGATCCGCTGGAGCGACGAGGCGGAGGCGATCCGCATGGCCAACGACAGCCATTACGGGCTCGCGGCCTATGTCTGGACGCACGATATCGGCACGGGCCTCAGGACCGCGCACGCCATCGAATCGGGCTGGGTGCAGGTCAACCAGGGCCTCGGCCAGGTGCCCGGCATGTCCTACGGCGGTTATAAGCAGAGCGGCATCGGCCGCGAGTTCTCGCTCGAAGGGATGCTCGACAGCTTCACCCAGCGCAAGAACGTAACGGTGAACCTCGACGTTCGACGTTAGGTCGGAACCTTGCGGTGATGGTCGGTCGCGCCTTGGTAGGCGTGACCGATCCGATAGAGCAAGCCTTCATCGAACGGCCGGCCGATCAGTTGCAGACCGATCGGCGCGCCATTGCCGTCGAAGCCGCAGGGTACCGACAGGGCCGGCAGACCGAGCGTGTTGAAGGGCCGCGTGAGCCCGGTGAAGCGCGCCACCATGCTGAGCGTCGCCGGGCCACCCGAAGCCTCGACGTCCGTTTCCTCGATGGTCGGCACCGGGAAGGGGATCGCCGGCAATATCACCGCGTCGACGCCATCCATCGCCCGCGCCAGGAACTCGCGTACAAAATGGGCGCGCAGCCGCAGGGCATCGATGTACTGCGTGGCTGGAATGAAGAAGCCTGCCTCCATGCGCGTGCGCACCTGGTTGGCATAAGGGGCGTCGGCCTCCATCCACGGCCGGTGCATGGCTGCCGCCTCGCATTTCACGATCACTTCCGCCGCCCGATAGAGAGCTGTGAAGTCGGGCATCGTCGCTGGCGCGATCACGGCGCCGAGGTTGCCTAGTGCATCGGCCGCTGCCTGCACGGCGGCGCCGATTTGCGGATCGACGGGCACCAACGCATCGGGCAGCGCGAAGCCGATCTTGAGGCCGCGCACGCCGCCGTCGAGCAGGGCCTCGTAGTCCGGCACCGGCTTCTCACTGGTCGTCGAATCGTCGGGATCGTGGCCGGCGACGATGGACAGCATGCGGGCGTTATCGCGCACCGTGCGCGTCAGCGGACCGACATGGTCGAGCGTCCAGGAACGCGCCACGGCGCCGGCGCGGCTGACGCGGCCGTAGGTCGCCTTCATGCCGACGACGCCGCAGGCCGACGCGGGCAGCCGGATCGAGCCACCGGTGTCGGAGCCCAGTGCGCCATAGACCATGCGGGCCGCCACCGACGCGCCCGATCCGCTGGAGCTGCCGCCGGTGACGCGCTTGTCATCCCACGGATTGCGGCAATGGCCGTGATGCACGTTGTGTCCGGTCGGGCCGGCGGCGAACTCCGCCATGTTGAGGAAGCCCAGTTCGACCACGCCCGCGGCGTCGAGCTTCTGCAGCACCGTCGAGGTGACGGGCGCCACCCAGTTGTGGCGGATGGCGCTGCCGCCGGTCGAGATCTCGTCGGCGCGGTAGTACATGTCCTTGTGCGCCATCGGCACGCCGTGCAGCGGCCCGCGTCGCTGGCCGGCGGCGAGCTCCTTGTCCATGGCGCGCGCCTGTTCCAGCGCTTTCTCTTTGTTGAGGCGCAGGAAGGCGTTGGTGCGCGGCTGCCACACCGCGATGCGTTCAAGGCAGGCCTCGGTCGCCTGCACCGAGGTGATGCGGCCGGCGGCGATGGCGTCGGCGACCTCGCTGAGGTCGCGCAGGGCGAGATCGTCGTTGATCATTTGGCTTCCTTCGCGAGCACGCTGGCGAAGGCGGCAGGATCGTCATCGAAGGTGAGGCGCTGGTTGGCGGCCTTGCGCACGGCCTCGTTCAGCACCTCGACCTCGGCGGCGATCTCGGCCAGCCGCTTGTCGTCATAGGTGAGGCCCTGGAGCTGCTTGGCGATGCCGGCGGCGAGGCGGGTCTTGTCGTCCATGAAACCTCCGTCAGGCGGCGAGGCGAAGCCGGCGTTCGGCGAGCCTCGTCTGATCTTCCTTGGTGAACGTCATGGTCTTGCGGATCTTCTGGTCGAGCTTCATCCCGATCGCCTCGGCACAAGCAGCAAGCGTGCCGGTCTCGGCCTCGAAGAGGAAGTGCGTAAAGGTCAACACCTTGTCGGTGAAGGCGGCAAGTCCGCTCATGACCACCACGAGATCGCCGGCGCGCACCGGACGCCGGTAGTGATTCAGCATCTCGACGATCACCGAGCCTTCCTGGCGATCCTGCATCGCGGCGCGGCCGAAACCGAGATGGTTCCACAACAGCGGTGCGCCGTCGGAGTAGCGACCGAACTGATGATGCGGCAGGAACTCGCCCCTCTCGTCGCATTCGGCAGGCGTGATGACGCTGCGGCCGATGTCGATCAGGCCGCCACGCGCGGCGTCGCCGAGCGACAGATCGGGCAGGTCGAGCTTGCCGACGCTGCGCGGTTTGGCGTTGTCCGGCAGCGCCACGACCGCCGCTTCGGCACGCACGCGGAACGCTTCGGGCCAAGGCCGGTCGCAGATGATGCGCCGGCGCATCGTTGCCGCGACGGTGCCATCGGACGGATTGCGGATCTCGTGATAGGCGAGCAGGTGACGCTCACCGACCTCCACCGGAGCCGATAAGACCTGGACTGGATCGACCTCGCGGAACTCGCGCAGGTAGCGGACGTGGTCGTTGGTGGCGCGGACCTCGAGCCCGGCAGCGCGCTGGGCGCGCGGTCCCAGACCGAGCTCGGCCAGCAGATGGGCCGACGCCTCGTGGCCGAATTCGGTGTAGAACTGGACGTTCAAATGGTCGTTTTCATCGCACTGCCAGGTGTTCACGGCGGTGGTGAAAGTCGGGATCAGGCGGGGCCTCGACACGCTACGCGCTCTCTGCAGTCTGTGGATGACTGCTTCAAATGGCCGAAAAAGCCCCAAAAATCGACATTATTCGTGCATTGGGGGCTTGCGGGGGATCGATTCGTGGATAACCTTGGGCGCGTCAACGCTGCCCTGGGGCGTCAGGAAGTCGTTGACGAACAAAAAACCTAAGGGACCCCTCATCATGGCTACCGCAACCAAACCGTCCGCTCCAACCGTCCCGCTGTCGAAGGTGGCGGCCGAACTGGCCGAAAAGACGGGCATGACCAAGAAGGACGCCACCAGCGCCCTCGACGATTTCATCGGCTTGGTCGTGAAGCATCTCAAGAAGGGCAACAAGGTCCGCATCACGGGCCTCGGCATCCTTCAGGTGCGCAACCGTCCGGCACGCATGGGCCGCAACCCGGCGACCGGCGAGGCGATCAAGATCAAGGCGTCGAAGAAGGTCGCCTTCCGCGTCGCCAAGGACCTCAAGGAAGCGATCTAAGCCTCTTCGATATCCTCGACGGGGAAAGATCGGGCGGGTCCCGGCGCAAGCCGGGCCCGCCCTTCTTGTTTGGGCGGCCACCGTTTGCGCTTCGTATGGCACGTATCCGCAGAGCGGCATCGACGGAAGGCAAGGTAAGTCTTTGCCGGACGCCACCGGGCCTTGTATAGCCAGCCTCGCTCTGCATGGACTTCTTCACTGTCCTCAAATTCCTGACCCAGTTCGCCCTGCCGCCGGCATCGATGGCCGCCGGATTGCTGCTGGGTGGCGTGTTGGCGATGGTGGGCCTGCGCCGATTCGGCAAGCTGGTCGTCGCCCTGGCCATTGCGGAAACCCTGGTGATGTCGTTTCCACCGGTGGCCGACGCGCTGCTCGAGCCGCTGCAGGACAAGGCGCGCGCGGCAGCGGCGGAGGCGCCTGCCTGCTGCTATGAGGCGATCGTCGTGCTGGGTGGCGGCATGACGCCGGCAACTCCGCCTTTCCTCATGGAGCCCGATCTTTCAGACGCTGCCGATCGCGTCTGGTATGCCGCCCAACTTTTTCATCGCGGCGTCGCGCGGCGCATCATCGTGAGCGGCGGCTCGATGTCGCCGCTGAATTCCGGGCCCGCGACGACCGAGGCCGAGGCGATGCGCCGGTTCCTCATCGATCTCCGCGTGCCGGCGGAAGCGATCGTCTCCGAAGGCAATTCGATCAATACGCTCGAGAACATCCGCAACGTGCGCGCGATGGTGGGTGACGCTCGCGTGGCGCTGGTCACATCGGCCTATCACATGCCGCGGGCGTTGAAGATCGCGCGCCAGGGCAACCTCAATGTCGGCGCCTTTCCCACCGACTGGCGCTTGCCGGCCGAGGCGCGGCCGTCGTGGGACAACTGGGTGCCGTCGATCGCCGCCATGGCCTGGTCGAGCATCAGCTTGCGCGAGCACATTGCCCTGATGTTGGATCGTCGAGGAGAGATCTGATGACCGGCGCTTATCGCCTGAACCGTCGCACGGCCCTTCATCTCGCCGCGGGCGTGGCTGCGACCGGTCCGTTGCTGGTGGCAATCGGTCGCCGGCCGCATGCCCAGACCCTCGACAAGATGAGCATCCAGACCGACTGGCGCGCCCAGGCCGAGCATGGCGGCTACTACCAGGCGATCGCCACGGGTCTTTATCGGAAGGCCGGCATCGAGTGCGACGTCCGCCAGGGCGGGCCCAGCCTCAACATCAGCCAGCTCCTGATGGCCGGCCGGGTCGACATGACCATGTCGGGCAGCTTCGAGGCCTTCACTTTCGTCCGCGAGAATGCGCCCTTCTTCACCATCGCCTCGATCTTTCAGAAGGATCCTCAGGTCCTGATCGGTTATCCGGACACTGGTTTCGACTCTTTCGAGAAGCTCAAGGGCCGGCCGATTCTGATTGGCGCCGGCGGGCGCGTGACCTACTGGCCTTACCTGCGCAAGAAATACGGTCTCTCCGACAGCCAGCTCAGACCCTACAACTATAGCCTGGCGCCGTTCCTCGCCGACAAGGAGCTGATCCAGCAGGGCTTCCTCTCATCCGAGCCCTACCCGATCACCCAGGCGCTCGGCCGGCCGCCGTCGGTGCTGCTGATCGCCGATTCAGGCTACCAGCCCTATCAGAACACGATCGCGATCTCGCGCCGGATGGTGGAGGAGAAGAAGGATCTCGTGCAGCGTTTCGTCGACGCCACGCTCGAGGGCTGGGCGCAGTACCTCAAGGGCGGGCCTGCCATCGAAGCGGCCAATGCGATGATCAAGCAGGCCAACCCGGAGCAGACCGACGACCGCATCGCCTACGCCATCAAGGTGCTGAACGAACGCGGCATCGTGATGTCGGGCGACGCATTGCAGGGCGGCATCGGTGCCATGACAGACCAGCGCTGGAAGGAGTTCTATGACTCGATGGTAGCGGTCGGCGTGCTGCCGCCCGGACTCGACGTGGCCCGCACCCACACGCTGGAATTCGTGAACAAAGGCATCGGAAAGTCATAGGAGAGCGGCATGCACAAAGTCAGCGAAGAACACGAGATGCTGCGCGACCTGGTGAAGAAGTTCGTGCGCAACGAGCTGATGCCGCTCGAGAAGAACATCTTGGACCGTTTCGCTGCGGGTCAGCCGGCGGCGCTCTCCGACGAGGAGAACCAGAAGCTCTTCAAGCAGTGCAAGGAGCTCGGCCTGTGGGCGCTCGACGTGCCGGAGGAGGCGGGTGGCGCCAATCTGCCGGCGGTCGCCCTGGTCGGCGTCAACGAGGAGCTGGGCTACACGGCAGTGCCTTTCACCTTCCCGCCCGACTCGCCCAATCTCCATATGATGCTGGCGACCGTCACACCGGAGCAGCGCAAGAAGTACCTTGAGCCCTATGCCGCCGGCGAGACGACCTCGGCCATCGCCATCTCCGAGCCGGGGGCGGGCGGCGATCCCGCCGGCATGAAGACCAAGGCGGTGAAGGACGGTGATCACTGGGTCATCAACGGCCGCAAGATCTGGATCAGCCGAATCGCCAAGGCCGACTTCACCATCGTGATGGCGGTGACCGATTCCAACCTCGGCGCGCGCGGCGGCATCACCGCCTTCCTGGTCGACAAGGGCACCAAGGGCCTGGTGGTGGCGCGCGCCATCCCCATGCTGGCCGGCCAGCGCACCTACGAGGTCGTGTTTGAGGACTGTCGCGTGCACGAAAGCCAGGTGCTGGGCCGCATCGGCGCCGGCTTCGCGCCCATGCAGCTTCGCCTCACCGTCCGCCGCCTGCAGATGGGCTCGTGGTGCATCGGCATGGCGCAGCGTGCGCTCGACATGCTGGTGGAGCACGCCAACCAGCGTGTGACCTTCGGCCAGAAGCTCGCTGACCGCCAGGCCATCCAGTGGTGGATCGCCGATGCCGCCACCAAGCTGCATGCCTGCCGCCTGATGGTGATGGATGCAGCGGTCAAGCAGGACGAGGGCCGTGATGTCCGCATGGAAGCCTCGATGATCAAGGTCTTCGCCACCGAGATGGCGACCGAGGTGATCGATCATGCCCAGCAGGCATTCGGCGCCATGGGCGTCACGCAGGAGCTGCCGCTGTCGTGGCTGGCGCAGAAGGTGCGCACCATGCGGGTCTACGAGGGACCGTCCGAAGTGCATCGCATGGTGATCGCGCGGCGCATCCTGGGTGGCCGTTGACAGTCAACCGCGGTCGGGCCGATCATTTCGACATGCAGCGATGGAGTAAGCGATGACCTACACGCTCGACACTTTCATCAAGGACGCCAAGTCGGCCCTCGCAGACAACGAAGGTCCGGCCGGCCGCGAGAAGGTGCGCGTGCTCCTGGAGAAGCTTTTGGGCAACAGGTCGTTCGTTGACGAGGCGGTGGGGCCGGCGGCGCCGATCGGTACTCGCAAGCTCTACGAGGACAAGGATCTCGGCTTCGTCGTGCTGGCGCACTGCAATCCCAAGCCGCACAAGAGCCCGCCGCACGATCATGGCAGCTCATGGGCGGTCTATGGCCAGGCGGTCAAGTACACCGACATGAGCGAGTACAAGCGGCTCGACGGCGGTCAGGGCGAGGGCGAGGCCAAGCTCGAGAAGGTCAAGAGCTACCGGCTGGAGCCCGGCCGTGCCGGCGTCTATGACGTCGGCGCCATCCATGCCATCGACTATCCCGAGGGCAGTCGCTTCGTGCGTGTCACCGGGCGCGATCTTGACTATGTGCAGCGCCTGAAGTTCGACACTGCTGCGGGCAAGGCGATCACCATCGAGAGCGCGACAGCGGGCCGCGCCTAGCTTCCGGCTTCTCACAGAACGGTCATCGCGGCTGCGTTGCCGTTCGCCCGGCGACGGGCGAGTTTCTGTCCATGGATTCCCGGGTTGAAAACTACATTCGTCGCGGCAGGTTCTATGTCGACGGCTGGCTGCGCACCGAAGCAGCGCGAATCGTCGTCGCCTTGACCGAGCGCCAGCGTTCGCTCGGCATTGCCGGTGGCATCGCCGAGATCGGCGTTCATCACGGCAAGCTCTTCATCCTGCTCTATCTCCTGGGCCAGGCGTCGGAGAAAGCGGTCGCGATCGACCTGTTCGAGGACCAGCATCTCAACATCGACCATTCGGGCAGCGGCGACCTCGCGAAGTTCCGCCGCAATCTCGACCGTCACGCCGACAGCGCGCGACTGGTGCTGCACTCGGGCAATTCGATGGATCTCACGGGTGCCATCCTGACGCGGCTGGCGGACGGCCCGCTGCGCTTCGTCAGCGTCGATGGCGGCCACACCGCCGAGATCACGGCGCATGACCTGGCCACGGCCGAAGCGGCGATCGCCGAGGGCGGCGTCATCGTGGTCGACGACGTGTTCAACGAGCAATGGCCGGGCGTCGGCGACGGCGTGCGCCACTACTTCGAGCGTCGGCCCAACCTCGTTCCCTTCGCGATCGGCGCCAACAAGACCTATTTCTGCCGGCCCTCGCACCGCGACATCTATCACGATGCCGCGGCGGCGGCATCGACCGCCACGGCCACCGAGTTCCTGGGTCAGCCTGTCGCCTTCCTCCAATTCTTGCGGCCAGGACTGAAGGACTGGGTGGCCGAATCGCCGGCTTGGCGCCGGCTCCGCACGACTCCGATCGGCCTGCCATTGCGCTGGGCCTGGCATACCGGCCGCACGCTGCGACGCGGCCTGAGACGCAACGAAGACTTTTAGCGGTTGACCGATTCTTCGCGCTCTTGCGCGTATTCCTCGGCGGCGACCGCGAAATTGAGGTTCTGGCCGCCTCGGAAATAGAATGTGGTGATGCCGAGCAAATGTCCGCGGGCGTCGAACAGGCCGCCGCCTGAAGAGCCCTGCGAGATCGGCGCCGAGGTCTGCACCACGCGCGTCTGGTTATAGATCCGCTTCGACGAAACGATGCCCTCGGCCGCCGTCAACTCCAGGCCCTGCGGCGTGCCGATGGTGATGGCGCGCTCGCCGACCTTGATGTCGTCGTAGGGACGGACCGTGACCCACTTGGCGAGCTTCGTATCCGTCCGCAGCACGCAGCGATCGGAGTCGGCATTGCGTGAGATGACCTTGGCTGTGAGCTCGGCCTTGGCGCGTGCGATCTTGACCTCGGCGAGGTCGCCCGTGACGTGACAGTTCGTCAACAGCTCGCTGTCACTGATGGCCACCGCTGAACCCATGCGGCGATCGGCCTTGACGACGTAGACGGCGCCCGACGCCTTGTCGAACACCTCGTCGGCGCGCAGGTCCGGGCCCTCCCGCGCCTCGAGCTTGAGCGCGACGGTCTTGCCCGAGTCGTCGATGCTCGTCGGTTTTGCCGGTTTGGCCTTGGCTTGCGGCCGCGCCGTCTGCTGGTCCGAGAAACCCGCCGGAGCAGGCGGCAGCTCGTCGACGCGTGGCCGTGGGCGGACCGTGGGATCGGGCGTGCGCGTCAGCACCAGGCTGCTGGCCATGGCCGCGAAAAGCCCACGATGCTTCTCCAGGGTCTCGACCGGCGCGGTCATCTCGGTGGTGATCGCGCCAGTGTAAAGACAGGTCACCTTGACATAGCTGTTGGTCTCGCCGTGGCGGAACAAGGCGATGAACCAGTTGTCCCTGCGGGCCCGAAATGCCGCGCCGGCGGTGGTTCTTTGATAGAGCGAATCCATGGTCCTGCAGGTCGGGTAGCCATGGTGGACGCCGACCGCCTGGCTGATCGTGCCGCCGCCGTTGTAGAACAGCGTACCGCCGTCGAAGCGCGGCGTGCCGAAGGTCACGAACTTGGTGGGAACGCCGATGGCGAAGCCGACCGCGGGATCGTGCAGCATCGACCAGCCAACGGCCTCGCGTTCCTTCAATCCGTCCTGGATGAGCTGGCTGGTCTGCTCCTCGGTAAGCTTGTCGGTCTGCGGCTGGCCCTTCGACTTTTGCCAGGCATTCGTGGCCTTGCGCACCGCCTCGGCGAGTTCACCCTTGAAGACGAAGTCGAGATGGCCGGTCCACATCAGCGCCTCGCGGACATCGCTTGACGTAATGGCGTCGGCCGGCGGCGCCTCAACCCATCGATAGGGAAAGACACCGGTCTGCTGGGCTTGGACGGCGCCGCTCAGCAGCACGCCAAGGATGGCCGCAGTGCGGCCGAAAATACGAAGCGAAGCGAAGGGGATGGGCAAAACGCGGTTCTCCCGTCGCCATTCTCATTCATGCGCGCCGGGCGGCCCACCATCGCTTTGTATCAAAAACATCATCGCGGCATCAGGCGCGGCGACGGCGCCGGCCATTGACCTCGCCCCAGGCCTCCATGGCATCGAGGATGGGCCCCAGCGTCAGTCCTTTTCGCGTGAATGAATATTCGACGTGTGGCGGCACGCTGTTGTGCACCGTGCGCGCCATCACGCCGTCCTGTTCCAGGGCGCACAGCTGAAGGGTGAGCATGCGCTGGGTGATGCCGGGCACCAAGCGGCGCAACTCGTTGAAGCGCCGCGGCTGGTCCTTGAGATGGAACAGGATGGTGGGCTTCCACCGCCCGCCGATCACCTCGACCGTCGCCGCCACCGCGCACCAGGGTGCCTTGGTCGCCATGCCCGTCTCCATGTTTGATACCCAGTATAAAAATTGTGCGTACTTATGCGAAGGGCACCGTCGTGATAGCGGAGGTCGTCGTCTGTGGAGGCTCCGCCGTGATCAGCCACGCTGTCTTTGTGCTCATCTTTGCCGCTGCCATCGGTAGCGGCCTCGTTGCGGGAATCTTTTTCGCCTTTTCCTCCTTCGTGATGGCGGCGCTGGGTCGGCTGCCGTCGGATCGCGGCATCGCCGCCATGAACGCGATCAATGTCACGGTGATCGATCCGATGTTCTTCCTGGCCTTCTTCGGAACGGCGGCGCTCTGCGTGGCGGCGTCGGCCGGCGTGGCTTTGCGGTGGACGGCAACCGGCGGCACGCTCGTCCTGCTGGCGAGCGTGATCTACCTCGCGGGCTGCATCGGCGTCACGATGTTGCGCAACGTGCCGCTGAACAACGCGCTCGCCGCGGTCACGCTGGGCACGCCCGAGGCCGCCACCTTGTGGACGCGCTATCTCAGTGATTGGACCTTCTGGAACACGGTGCGTACGGTGGCGCCGATCGTCTCGGCGGTCCTGTTCACGATGGCGCTGCTCTGATCAGGCGAGCCGCGCCGCCGCCTCGGCATTGGCCTTGCGGCGGCTCTGGAGCAAGGGCGCCATCCGCTCGTAGATGCGCTTGACCCTCTCGGCGCCGGCCTTCTCGGGCGAGCCCGAGTCGAACGGCGGCTGCGGATCGTACTCGAGCACAAGCTGGATCGACTTGGCGACTTCCTCGCCGGCCAGCTCGGCCGCGACCGTGAGGCCGAAATCGATGCCGGCGGTGACACCGCCGCCCGAGATGCGGTTGCGATCGCGCACGACGCGCTCGGCGACGGGGATGGCGCCAAAGTCCTTGAGCATGTCGCGCCATGCCCAATGGCAGGCCGATTTGTAGCCTTTCAGAAGACCTGCCGCGCCCAGCACAAGCGAGCCGGTGCAGACCGATGTCACGTAGCGCGCCGTGGCTGCCTGCTTGCGCAGAAAGTCGAGAGTCTCGGGGTCGACCATCAGTTCGACCTGGCCGCCGCCGCCGGGCACGCAGATCACATCGAGCTGCGGGCAATCGGCGAAGGTCGTGGTCGGCACGATCGAGAAGCCGGCATCGGTCGGCACCGGATCGCGCGTCTTCCAGATCATGTGCATCTTGGCGCCCGGCACGCGCGACAGGACCTGGGCAGGGCCGGTGGCATCGAGCTGGGTGACGTTGGGATAGAGCAGGATGCCGATCTGGACGGGCTCAGCCATGGGGGACCTCCTTGATTGTCCGCACCCTAGCGCGGATCGAGTTGGCAGAAATGACAAAAGAGGTGTATTTTCTGCCAATGGCCAAACACCGCATTTTCATCCTGGCGTACGAAGGCTGCCAACTTCTCGACGTCACCGGCCCGGCCGCCGTGTTCGGCGCCGCCAATGAAGGGCGGGCGCAGCCCTTCTACGACCTCAGCATCGTATCGCCCGACGGCGGCGCGGTGACATCCAACTCGGGCGTGGCGATCCAGAGCCGCAGGATCGGCGGCCAGCCCGATACTTTGCTGGTGGCCGGCGGCTCGCGCGGCCTGAAAGCCGCGATGGTGCGCGATGACCTGCGGCGCTGGCTGCGCACGGTCGCGCCCAAGGCGAGGCGCTTCGGCTCGGTGTGCACCGGCGCGTTCGTCCTGGCGGCCGCCGGGCTGCTCGACGGCAAGCGCGTGGCGACGCACTGGGCGAGCTGCGAGCGTCTGGCCCGAAAGTTTCCAGCGCTCGAAGTCGATGCCGATTCGCTCTACGTCGTCGACGGCAAGATCTGGACGTCGGCCGGAGTCACGACCGGCATCGACATGGCGTTGGCGCTGGTCGAAGCCGACCTTGGCGCTGCCATGGCGAACCTGATCGCGCGGCACTTCGTGCTCTATGCGCGCCGGCCCGGCTACCAGTCGCAGTTCAGCCCGCTGCTGCAGGCCCAGACCGTGGCCGAGGCCCCGTTTGCCGCGCTGATCGACTGGATGCAGGAGAGCCTGGACCGGCCGCTCGATGTGCCGACGCTTGCGGCCCGTGCCGGACTGACCGAGCGCAGCTTCTATCGCAAGTTCACCGAGGCAACGGGTAAGACACCGGCCCATTTCGTCGAAGCGCTGCGGCTCGATGCAGCGCGCACCTTGCTGACGCGGGGCCTGCCCATCAAGACGATCGCCGGCAAGGTCGGACTGAACTCACCGGCGCGGCTTGGCCAGGCGTTCGAGCGCCGCTTCGGCATGGCGCCGTCGCTGTTCAGGGAGATGCATCGCGCGGCGTGACGGTCGCTACATGCTACCGCCGCCGCTGCCACCGCCCATGCGCCGCATCATCTCGTCGTGACGGCGCTCCAGCTCGTTGACCGATGGGTCCGACGGCTTGCTCGCGGCGACGCAGCCGCAGACCTGCAACAGGATCAAAGCTGCGAGAAGCGTGATCGATCGAAGCGACACCGTCGCCTCCCTCGTTTCATGCTCAGCATCGCAGCTGGCTGCATGACCAACCAATCACGAGTGCGATAGCGGCGGCTGCCTATTCGGTTGGTTCATCTTTGTCAGGATTTGCCGACTTCCGGGTCGGCCGCAGGCCCGCGCCTAGCAACCCGGCGACGATGATCGCGCAGATCGCGAACAGGCCCAGGAGCCAGTTCGGCACCAGCGTCGACGCGGCGAGGAAATTCGCGAGATCATTGAGCCAGCCGCCAAGGTCCGACCACAGGCCGAGGAAATAGCCGATGGCCAGGACGACGATGGCGACGGCGACGACAAGCTTGGCGGGCACGTCCCTAGTGCCTCAGCCGCAGGCTGCCGATCACCAGTGCCGCACCGGCGAAGCCCGCGCCCAGCCAGATCGCGGCGCGGGCGGCGTCGGCGGCGCCGCCGCTGGAGAAGTCGAACAGCCCGAACACGACCGCGACCAGGGCGGCACCCAGCGTCTGCCCGAACGTCCGCGCCGTCGCGATGATGCCGCCGGCGCTGCCACTGCGCTCGCGCGGCACGGCGTTCATCATCAACCGGTTGTTGGGCGAGGCGAAGACGCCGAAGCCCGCGCCGCACAGCACGAGTCGCCACATGATGTCGGCACTCGACGGATTCGCCGGCAGGAGCGCCGTCAGGATCAGGCCCGCCGTCATGCTGCTGAGGCCGATGGCGCCCAAGATGCCGGCGTGATGGCGGTCGGCCAGGCGGCCGGCGATCGGCGCGACGGTGGCAAGCGCCAGTGGCCATGCCGTCAGCAGCAAGCCGGTGTTCGTGGCATCGCGGCCCAGCACGGTGTGAAAGAAGAACGGCAGGCTGACGAACGCCAGGCCCTGGGCCGTGAAGGTGCAGACCGCGGCACTGATGGAGAGCGAGAAGATCGGGCGCTTGAACACCTCAATCGGCATCATCGGATCAGCCAGGGTCTTCTGGCGCAGCACGAACAGCGTGCCCAGGGCGGCCGCGGCGACGAACTCGGAGGCCACGATGAGGCGATGATGCCCATGCGCCAGGCCGTCGATACCGAAGATCAGCAGGCCGAAGGTGGCGCCCGACATGGCTGCAGAGATCCAGTCGAAAGGACGATGGGTGTGGGTGGTGCGCGGCAGGTAGCGTTCGGCCAGCAGGAAGGAGATCAGCCCGAGCGGTGCATAGACGGCAAACAGATAGGGCCAGGGAGCGATCGACAGCACCAACGCGCCGATCGACGGGCCGGCCGCCAGCGATGTTGCAACGACGGTGGTGTTGAAGCCGAGTCCGCGACCCAATTGGGAACGCGGATAGATAGCGCGTACCAGCGCTGGCTGGACGGACATGATGGCGGCACCTCCCAGCCCCTGCAGGGTGCGGCCCGCCAGCAGCCAGGGCAGCGACGGTGCCAGCGCGCAGCCAATCGAGGCCAGCGAGAACAGGACAAGGCCGAAGCGGTAGACATGGCGGTAGCCTACGATGTCGGCCAATGCTGCCACCGGCAGTAGCGAGATGATCAGCGCGATCTGCGTGGCGTTGACGATCCAGATCGAGCTTTCGGCCGTGATGTTGAGGTCCTGGGCGATGTAGGGCAGCGCCAGGTTGGTCATCGAGTTGCTGAGGACCGACATCATCAGCCCGATGGTGATGGTCGCCACCGCGAGCCGGCGCGGCCAGCCTGCGGGCATTCCGTCGGTAGGCGGGGAGGCTACCAGGGGCGCGTCAGCCATCTCTTATTGCGGCACCGTCGGCAGGTCTCCGCCGATGGTGGTGCGCTGCATGAAGCGCTTGTACTTGACCGTGTCGTAGTAGGTCGCGCGGTGCAGGACGGCGCGGTTGTCCCACACGATCACGTCGCCTTCGCGCCAGGGATGGGAGAGGCGGAACTCCGGCTGGTCGGCGCGCTGGCTGAGCTCATAGAGCAGCGCCTCGCCGGTCGCCCTTGGCCAGCCGACGATGAAGCCGGCATGGGCGCCGATATAGAGCGAACGCCGCCCATTGATCGGGTTGTCGCGATAGAGGCGCTGCTTGACCGGCGGCAACTCGGCGATCGCCTTGGCGCTTAAAATGCCCTTCTGTACGCGGTCGCGCGAATACTGGAGCGAATGCTCGGCGACCAGCGGCTCGATCGTGGCCTTGAGCGCGGCCGGCAGGGCTTCCCATGCCGCGCGCATGCACAGGAACTCGGTGTTGCCGCCCTCCGGCGGGCAGACGCGCGCCGCCAGGATCGAGCACAGCGACGGGACGCGCTTGAAGGAGGAATCCGAGTGCCAGAAATAGTTGGCCTTCTGGTAGATTATGCGCATGTCGTCGGGCGGAATCGGCTCGCCCGTCATGATGTCGAGGTTCGACTGGCGCTGGAACTTGGTGCCGGCGGCGGGATTGGAACTGCCGGTCATCTCCAGCGGCCCGAACAGCTCGCTGAATTGGACCTGCTTCTCATCGTCCATCGGCTGGTCGCGGAAGAGGAGCACCGAATGCTCCTCGAATGCGGCGCGGATCGGGCCGAACTCGCGGGCCGACAACGGACGCGTGATGTCGATGCCGCTGACCTCCGCCCCGAACAGTGGATGGAGTTTGGTGACCTTGATGGGGCCGGTGTTTCTCATCAGTCGACGATCGCCTGGTAGGTGAGAACGCGCAGCTCGCGACGGATGGGATAGGTCGACGACGGCATGAGCTGCGTCAGCAGCACCACCGCCATGTCCTCCGCCGGATCGCACCAGAAGGCCGTGGACGCCGCGCCGCCCCAGGCATATTCGCCGGGTGTGCCCAGGATGTGCGCCTTGGCCGGGTCGATCATGACCGAGAAGCCCAGCCCGAAGCCGACACCGTAGTAGGTCGATTCCGAGAAGCGCGGCATGCCCATGTCGGCCATGTCGCCCTTGAGATGGTTCATGGTCATCAGCTCGACGGTCTTGCGGCCGAGCAGGCGCGTGCCGTCGAGCTCGCCCTTGTTCAGCATGAAGCGGCAGAAGCGCAGATAGTCGGCCGCCGTCGAGACCAGGCCACCGCCGCCGGAGTTGACCTTGCGCGGGGCGAGATAGCGACTCTTGCCGGGATCGTCGATCAGCTCGAGCTTGCCGCCCGGTCCCGCCTGATAGTTGGCGGCAAAGCGCTCGTGCTTGTCGGCCGGCACATGGAAGTCGGTGTCGACCATGCCGAGCGGCATGAGCACCTTCTCCTTGAGGTAGGTCTGGAAGGGCTGGCCCGAGATGACTTCGACCAGGTAGCCCAGCACGTCGGTGGCGACGCTGTAGTTCCAGGCTTTGCCGGGCTGGGCGATCAGCGGGAACGTTGCCAGCCGTTCGACGATGTCCTTGAGGCTGGTGTCGCCGGTCTGGAAGTCGACGCCGTTGGTCTTGGAGCGATAGAGCGCGTCGACCGGGTTGCTCTCCATGAAGCCATAGGTCAGCCCCGACGTATGGGTCAGCAGGTCGCGGAAGGTGATCTCGCGCTCGGCCGGCACGCTGTCGATCTTACCGCGGCTGCCGCCGGCATAGACGCGCGG
This sequence comes from Reyranella sp., assembly GCA_021732285.1. GTDB lineage: Bacteria > Pseudomonadota > Alphaproteobacteria > Reyranellales > Reyranellaceae > Reyranella. Next base: position 19,526 of record JAKFVH010000272.1, read on the forward strand.
GTTGGCGAAGCGCGGGATGAACTTCGAGATCGGGTCGTCGAGCTGAAAGCGGCCCTCCTCGTAGAGCATCATGATGGCCGTCGAGGTGAGCGGCTTGGTCATGGAGTAGATGCGGAAGATGGTGTCGGGCCGCATCGCCTTGTTGCGCTCGACGTCGGCCTTGCCGGCCGTCTCGGCGAAGGCGGGCTCGCCCCGCCGCATGACCACTGTCACCATTCCCGCCAGGCGGCCGCTATCGACCCAACCCGCCATCCACTTGCGGACGCGATCGAGCCGCGCTGCGGAAAGTCCGACCTGTTCGGGGGCGACGAGCGGCAGCGTGTCCATGGCGATCCTCCTTGCGTGGGTCGCCAGACTAGCGCAGGAAATCGCCTCCAGACACGCCGGAAACGGGAGGGAGCGATGGCGAGATTGTGCGAAGGCCGCGTGGCGATCGTGACGGGTGGGGCGCGCGGCGTCGGGCGGGAGCACTGTATGATGCTGGCCGAGCACGGAGCCAAGGTCG
>JAKFVH010000141.1 GCA_021732285.1 Reyranella sp.
GCATCTCCGTGCCCTGGCTGCGCTATCGCGCGGTGCTGCTGTGCGGGCTGTTCGCGGGCCTCGCCGGCGCCTATCTCTCGATCGCGCAGAGTGCCGGCTTCAGCCGCGACATGACCGCGGGCCAGGGTTTCATCGCGCTTGCCGCCATCATCTTCGGCAAGTGGCGGCCGTTCCCGGCGTTCGGCGCCTGCCTGATCTTCGGCCTGCTCGATGCCATCGCCATCCGCCTGCAGGGCGTGAAGGTGCCGGGCGTCGGCGAAGTTCCGGTGCAATTGATCCAGGCCTTGCCCTATCTTCTCACGGTGTTCCTGCTCGCCGGCTTCATCGGTCGCGCCATCGCGCCGCGCGCCGCCGGCGTACCTTACCAAAAGGAGCATTGATGGACGATCTGCTCCAGCTCGCGCAGCACATGATGCTGCGGGCTCATGCGCCCTATTCGAAGTTCCATGTCGGCGCCGCGCTGCGCGCCGACGACGGTGCGATCCATGGCGGCTGCAACGTCGAGAATGCGGCCTACCCGCAGGGCACTTGCGCGGAAGCCGGTGCCATCGCCGCTATGGTCGCGGCCGGCGGCAAGCGCATCCTGGAGTGCGTTGTCATTGGGCCGGGGCCGGAACTCATCACGCCGTGCGGCGGCTGCCGCCAGAAGCTGCGCGAGTTCGCGACCGACGACCTGCCGATCCATCTCTGCGGCCCCGATGGGCTCAATCGCACGGTGACCCTGGGCCAGCTCTTCCCGATGTCGTTCGGCCCGCATCATCTGGAGAAGCCATGACGGACGCCATCGCAGCGAAGGCGCCGGGCTTCAAGCCCAAGGTCGCAGTGATCCTGGGCTCGGGCCTGGGCGGCTTCGCCGAGGAAGTGAAGCCGGTCACGACCATCCCCTATGGCGAGCTGCCGGGCTTTCCGCAGACTACGGTCGGCAGCCACGCCGGCAAGCTGGTGCTGGGCCATGTCGGGCCGACGCCGGTTGCCGTCCTGCAGGGCCGTGCGCACTACTACGAGCGCGGCAAGGCCGACGAGATGCGCGGCGCCATCCGCGCCGTGGCCGAACTCGGCTGCGAGACCTTGCTGCAGACCAACGCCGCCGGCAGCCTCAGGCTCGATATGCCGCCGGGCTCGGTGATGGCGATCAGCGATCACATCAACTTCGCCGGCATCAATCCGCTGTTCGGCATCGGCCCGGGCGGGAACAGCCGCTTCGTCGACATGGTCGATGCCTACGATCCCGCCCTGCTGAAAAAGCTGCTGGCGGCGGCGCACACGGCCAACGTCCGCTGCCATGACGGCGTCTACATCTTCTTCAGCGGGCCGAGCTTCGAGACCCCGGCCGAGATCCGCGCCGCCCGCGTGCTGGGCGCCGACGCCGTCGGCATGTCGACCGCGCCCGAGACCATCCTGGCGCGCCATGCCGGGCTCAAGGTCGTGGCGCTGTCGCTGATGACCAACTACGCTGCCGGCCTGGTGCCCGGCGCCCTCGGCCACGAACAGACGCTTGCCGTCGCGAGCGCGGCATCGAGCGACGTGCGCCGGCTGTTGCGCACCTTCCTGGAGGCCTACTGATGATGCGCTCCCTTGTCCGCCTGTCGCTCGTGGCGACGCTCGTGCTTCCCGGGTCCGCCGCCTGGGCCGCCCTCGATCCGGAAGATCAGAAGCTGATCGACCAGGCGAGCTGCGAGGAGATCCAGCGCGAGTACCGCAACTACTCCCAGGCCGAACGCGAGGTCGAGGCCGAGATCCGCAAGTCCAACGCCGGCACCGCCGCGGCCAACGTCGCCGGGATCGCCGCCTTCGCCCTGCTGGGTTTCGGCTTCTTCACCTGGAACGACAATTCGGACCTCCAGGAGACGCTGGCCGAGCTGCGCGAGATCCGCGTCGCCATCGGCGAGGGGGCGAGGAAGAAGAACTGCCGCCTGTAGCCAGAGTTCTTGTCGATGTTGCCGCAGGAGATCATCCGCAGGAAACGCGACGGCCATGAGCTGTCGGCCGAGGAGATCGCCTTCGTCGCCCGCGGCATCCATGACGGCAGCCTGAGCGAGGGCCAGGTCGCCGCCTTCGCCATGGCGGTGTTCTTCCGCGGCATGACGACGGCCGAGCAGGTGGCGCTGACCGTGGGCATGACGAACTCAGGCCAGACGCTGGAATGGCAGAGCCTGTCGCTGCCCGGCCCGGTGATCGACAAGCATTCGAGCGGTGGCGTCGGCGACAAGGTGAGCCTCATGCTGGCGCCCATCGTCGCGGCCTGCGGCGCCTTCGTGCCCATGATCTCGGGCCGCGGCCTCGGCCATACCGGCGGCACGCTCGACAAGCTCTCGGCCATCTCGGGCTACGACGTCCAGCCCGACCTCGCGACCTTCCGCAAGGTCGTGCGCGAGGCGGGCTGCGCGGTGATCGGCCAGACCGACGACCTGGCGCCGGCCGACCGCCGGCTCTACGCCACGCGCGACGTGACGGGAACGGTCGAGTCCATTCCGCTGATCGTGAGCTCGATCCTGTCGAAGAAGGTGGCCGAGGGGCTCGACGGGCTGGTGATGGACGTCAAGTGCGGCTCGGGCGCGTTCTGCGACACCGAGGCGATGGCGCGCGATCTGGCTAAAAGCCTGGTCGCCGTCGCCAACCAGGCCGGCCTGCCGACCGTTGCGCTGATCACCGACATGGATCGCGTGCTCGGCCGCAATGTCGGCAACGCCCTCGAGGTCGTCGAGGCCGTAAAATACCTGAAGGGCGAGGACACGCGCGATCCGCGCCTGCACGAGGTGACGATGGCGCTGGCCGGCGAGATGGTGGCGCTGGGCGGCCTGGCGCGCGATGCCGCCACGGGCCGGACGAAGGCCGAGGCGGCGCTGGCCGACGGCCGTGCCGCCGAGGTGTTCGCCCGCATGGTTTCGGCGTTGGGCGGGCCGGACGATTTTCTCGAGCACAGCGCGCGCTATCTCGGGCATGCGTCGGTGATCCGGCCGTGCAATGCCGAGCGCTCGGGATACGTCGCCGGCATGGATGCCCGCCAGGTCGGCATCGCCGTGGTGGCGCTGGGCGGAGGACGCGCCCATGCCGACGACGCCATCGATCCATCGGTCGGCCTCACCGACGTCATCGACGTCGGCACCGCCGTTCGCGCCGGCAGCCTTTTAGGCGTCGTGCATGCCGCGAGCGACGCCGATGCCGACCAGGCGATCGAGATCCTGCAGCGGGCGATCCGCATCGAAGACGGCGCGCCGGCCGAACGGCCGACGATCATCGATCGGATCGGCCAATGAAGCCCGACCTCGCCGCCTATGACCGCGACGGCTTTCTGGTGCTGAACGACTTCCTGTCGGCCGCCGATTGCGACGCCCTGCAGGCGCGTGCCGCCGAGCTGGTCGCGGCCTTCGATCCCGGTCCCGTGCGCACGGTCTTCTCGACGCGCGATCAGGGTCATGCACGCGACCGCTACTTCCAGGAGTCGGGCGGCGCCATCCGCTTCTTCTTCGAGGAGGAGGCGACCGACCAGCCGGTGCTGCTCGCACTCAACAAGATCGGGCATGCGCTGCACGACCTCGATCCGGTGTTCGACCGCGTCTCGCGCCAGCCGCGCCTGGCCAAGCTGGCTGAGGCACTGGGTTTCCGTCAGCCGCTGCTGTTGCAGTCGATGTACCTCTTCAAGCAGCCGCATATCGGCGGTGAGGTCGGCTGGCACCAGGACGCGACCTACCTGCATACGCGGCCCTCGACCGTGACGGGCTTCTGGATCGCCCTCGACGATGCCGACCGCGACAATGGCTGTCTGATGGCCTTGGCGGGCGGCCATCGCGGGCCCCTGCGCCAGCGTTTCCATCGTGCCGGCGAGGCCATGGTGACCGACACGCTCGATGCCACGCCCTGGCCCAAAACGCTGCCGGTGGCGCTGGAGGCGCCGCGCGGTACGCTGGTCGTGCTGCATGGCCTGCTGCCGCATGCCAGCGCGCCCAACCGGTCGGGCCGGCCGCGGCACGCCTATGCCTTGCACCTGATCGACGGCTGTGCCGAGTATGCGTCCGACAACTGGCTGCAAAGGCCGGACCTGCCATTGCGAGGATTTGCTTGATTCCCAAGGCCGAGCTGCACTGCCATCTCGAAGGCTCGATCCCGCCCTCGCTGGCGCGCGAGCTGGCGACGCGCAACGGCCTGGAATTGCCCGCCGGCCTGATGGGCGCCGACGGCTTCTACATCTGGCAGGACTTCTTGAGCTTCCTTGCCGCCTACGACCGGGTGTGCATGACCCTGCGCCAGCCGCGCGATTTCGGCGACGTGCTCTACGCCTACCTCGCCGGCGTGGCGCGCGAGGGCGCGAAGTACGTAGAGATGTTTTGCTCGCCCGAGCGGCCGGCGGCGCTCGGCATCTCCTACGGCACTTGGCTCGATTCCCTGGAGCAGGCCATCGACCGGGCGCGGCGCGACTTCGGCATCGAATGTCGCATCGTCGTCATCTGCATCCGCCAGCTCGGACCCGACAAGGCGCTGGCCATGGTGCGGACCATGGTGGCCGAGCCGCACCACTACGTCGTGGGTTTCGGCATGGGCGGCGACGAATCCAAGTTGACGCCCGCCGACTTCGCGCCCGCCTATCGGCTGGCCCACGACAAGGGCTACGGCTGCACCGTCCATGCCGGCGAGGTGATGGGGCCGGAGAGCGTGTGGGCGGCCATCCGCGACCTGCCGGTGACGCGCATCGGGCACGGCGTGCGCTCGGCCGACGATCCCCGGCTGATGGAGGAGCTGGCGCGCCGACGGATCGTCCTGGAGGTCTGTCCGGGCAGCAACATTGCGCTCGGCCTGTACCCGGACCGCGCCGCCCATCCCCTGCACCGGTTGATCGCGGCGGGCGTTCGCGTCACCCTTGGCTCGGACGACCCGCCGTTCTTCCACACCACGCTCGGCATGGAATACGACAAGGCGGGATTGGGGGAAGCCGAACTGCGGGGCATAACGCGGACGGCGATCGAGGCGTCATTCGCCGACGAGGCGACCAAACAGAGGCTGCTGAGGGAGATCGGACCATGATCGCAAGGAAGCTGCTGGCGGCGGGAGCAGCGCTTGCCATGCTGTCGACGAGTGTGGTGCAGGCGCAGGAAGTGCCGCCCAACGATCTGTTGCTGGCGACACTGTGGACGCAGCGCTCGGTCGAGTACAAGGCCAATGCGCTGACCGTGTTCGCGCTGGCCCAGATCCGGCTCGACCAGGCCTTGGCCGACAAGAGCTGGACGGCCGCACCTGGCGAGCAGAAGGGCGACTTCGCCAACCTGCCGCCTGCCGTCATCCTCGACGTCGACGAGACGCTGGTCGACAACTCGCTCTATCAGGTGTGGATGCTGAAGAACAACATGACCTTCAGCACCAAGACCTGGAACGAGTTCTGTGCCGCCCAGGTGTCGCGCGCCATCCCGGGAGCGGTCGAGTTCACCAAGTACGCCGAGTCCAAGGGCGTGAAGGTGTTCTACATCACCAACCGCGGCGTCGAGACCGAGAAGGACACGCGCGAGAACATGCAGAAGCTGGGCTTCCCCATGGGCGGCAACGTCGACGTCTTCCTGATGCAGAACAAGCAGAAGGAATGGGGCAGCGCCAAAAGCTCGCGCCGTGCCGTGGTGACCAAGGATTATCGTGTGCTGTTGAACATCGGCGACAATTTCGGCGACTTCGACGACCGCTATCGCGGCAGCGAGGCCGACCGCCTGAAGGCGTACCAGGACGACATGGCCTACTGGGGCAAGCAGTGGCTGATGCTGCCCAACCCGACCTACGGCTCGTTCGACAGCGCGACCTACGGCCACGACTTCAAGAAGCCGGTGACCGAGCAGCGCAAGGCCAAGTGGGACGTGATCGAGACCTGGGTCGGGCCGAAGTAGGAGTGCTGGGCGCGCGCCACTCCAGTGGCGCGTCTTCTCATGATTCATGCTCTTCCGGACCGCGAGCCTCCGGCTCGCTCATGATTCATGAGCGCGCAAGATGCGCGCGGTCCGGAAGACCATGACGCGCCACTGGAGTGGCGCGCCCCCAGCTCAGATCACCGCTTCCGTCTCTGCATCGAACAGGTGCAGGCGGTTGGGGTTGATCGCGAGCTTCAGCCGATCGTGCAGCTTGGTGCGCAGCGTGGGCTCGACCGAGGCGACGAAGGTGCTGTTGCCGGCTCGGGTGTCTAAAAGGATCTCCGAGCCGAGCTGCTCGATCACCTCGACCTCGACCTCGAAGCAGAGCTCGGCCGGATCGGCCGGGCCCGCGACGTGCAGGTCCTCGGGCCGGACGCCCATGGTCGCCTTGGCGCCATTGCCGCCCTTGAAGCGGCCGGCGAGAGGCTCGGGCAGGCCGATCTTGAGCCCGGGTGCCTCGGCCCACAGCTTGCCGTTGCTGCCCGACAGGGTGACGTCGGCGAAGTTCATCGCCGGCGAGCCGATGAAGCCCGCCACGAAGCGGTTGGCCGGGGTGTTGTAGAGCTCGAGCGGCTCGCCGACCTGCTGGACCACGCCGTCCTTCATCACCACGACGCGGTCGCCAAGCGTCATTGCCTCGACCTGGTCGTGGGTGACGTAGATCGATGTCACGGCGAGCCGCTCGTGCAGCTTCTTGAGCTCGACCCGCATCTGCACGCGCAGCTTGGCGTCGAGGTTGCTAAGCGGCTCGTCAAACAGGAACACCTTGGGGTCGCGCACGATGGCGCGGCCGAGCGCCACGCGCTGACGCTGGCCGCCCGAGAGCTGGCGCGGCTTGCGGTGCAGCAGTTCGCCGATGCCCAGGATCTCGGCGGCGCGCTTGATGCGCTTTTCGATCTCCGGCTTCTCGAACTTCCGCATCTTGAGCCCGAACGCCATGTTGCTGGCGACGCTCATGTGCGGATAGAGCGCGTAGTTCTGGAACACCATGGCGATGTCGCGATCCATCGGCGGCACCTGGTTGACCACCGTGTTGCCGATCAGGATGTCGCCCGAGGTGATGGCCTCGAGGCCGGCGATCATGCGCAAGGTCGTGGTCTTGCCGCAGCCCGAGGGACCGACGAAGACCACGAACTCCTTGTCGCGGATGTGCAAATCGACGTCCTTCACCACGTGGTTGGAATCGAACTTCTTGTTGAGCTTGCGGACGATTACCTCGGCCATGACCCTATCCCTTGACCGAGCCGGTGAGGCCCGAAACATAGTGTTCGACGAAGAACGAATAGACGATCGCCACCGGGATCGAACCCAAGAGCGCCCCCGCCATCAGCGGGCCCCAGAAGAAGACGTCGCCGCGGATCAGCTCCGACGTGACGCCGACCGGCACGGTCTTCTGGTCGGGCGAGCTCAGGAACACCAGGGCGTAGATGAACTCGTTCCACGACAAGGTGAAGGCGATGATGCCGGACGACAGGATGCCGGGCACCGCCACCGGAATGACGATGTAGACCATGGCCTTCCAGCGCGACGCGCCGTCGATGCGCGCGCATTCCTCGAGCTCCTTGGGGATGGCCTTGAAGTAGCCCATCATCAGCCAGGTACAGAACGGGATGAGGAAGGTCGGATAGGTCAGGATCAGCGACCACGGCGTGTCGCCGAGCTCGAAATTGCGGATGATCTGGGCCAGCGGGATGAACAGCAAGGTCTGCGGCACCAGGTAGGTGACGAAGATCACGGTTCCCAGGCTGCCGGCCCACGGGAAGTTGAGCCGGGCCAGCGCATAACCCGCGAGCACGCCGCAGAACAGCGAGATGATGGTCGACACCAGGGCGATGAACATGGTGTTGAACATCCAGCGGGCGAACGACGTTTCCTCGAACAGGTACTTGATGTGCTCGAGCGTCGGATTGTTCGTCCAGAACGGCTGATAGCTGACGGCATTCCACGGCTTGTAGAGCTCGCCGTCCGGCCGGAAGGTCGTGATGATCATCCAGTAGAACGGAAACAGCAGGACGAAGACGAACAGGATCAACGGGATGTTGTAGAACACCCACTTCCGCCAAAGCGCACCCTCAATCATCAGCGAGTCTCCACGCGGCGGATGTACAGGAGCTGCACGACAACGATGACGAACAGGAACGGGAACATGGCGAGCGAGATCGCCGCACCCTCCGACAGCAACCCTGTACCGATGCCGAGCTGGTAGGCGTAGGTCGCGAACAGATGCGTGGCGTTGGCCGGCCCGCCGCCGGTCATGACGTAGACGAGCTGGAAGTCGGCGAAGGTCTGGATCACCGAGAACAGCATCACCACCATGGTGACCGGCAGCAGGAGCGGCCAGGTGACGTACCAGAAGCGGTTCCACGGCCGCGCGCCGTCGATGGCGGCGGCCTCGTTCAGCTCGGGGCTGATCGTCTGCAGGCCGGCCAGCAGCGAGATGGCGAAGAACGGCACGCCGCGCCAGACGTTGACGACGATGATCGAGGTCATGGCGAGGTCGGGATCGCCCAGCCAGTTGATGCGCTGGGTGATGAAGCCGAGCTGGTAGAGCGTCCAGTTGATGACGCTGAAGGTCGGGTCGAACATCCACTTCCAGGCGAAGGTCGACAGCACCGTGGGGATGATGAAGGGCAGCAGGATGAACGCGCGGACCAGCGCCTTGCCCTTGAAATGGCGATTGAGCAGCATCGCCAGCCACAGGCCGAGGGCCAGCTTGAACACCGTGGTGACGCCCGTGTACCAGAAGGTGTTCCAGACCGTGGTCCGGAAGATGCTGTCGTTCCAGATCTTGACGAAATTCTTCAGCCCGACGAACTCGCCGTCGACGCCGACGCGCTGGCTGGTCAGCGACAGCAGCACGCCTTCGAAAAACGGATAGGCGATGAACAGGCCGAGCAGGATGGCCGTCGGCAAGAGCAGCGCCAGGGCGAGCCAGCGCTCGTCCTCCAGGCGCCGCAGTCGCGGGATTGGGCGGGCTTCCGCGCCCGCGACTGCGGTCACTGCCATTTACATACTCCTTGCGTCACGCAACGCCCGAGAGGCTCAGGCGACGTAGATCTTCTTCAGCTCGGACTCGGCCCACTTCACCGATTCCTCGGCCGGCATGCCCTGCACGGCCTTGGCGTACATGTCGGTGATGATGTACTTCGACAGGCCTTCCTGCGCCTTGGCGTCGGGCGGTCCGGCGAAGCCGGGCGCCTGGCCGAGCTTGGCCGCGACCTTGTAGGGCGTCATCACGGGATCGACATCCCACAGCTTGTCGCTCTCCCACTTGGCCGTGCACGGCGTGGCGAAGCCCTTCTGCGATTCGAAGAACTTGCGGTAGTTGGCCTCCTGGTGGAGCCAGCTCAGGAATGCCTTGGCGGCGTCCTGGTTCTTCGAATACTTCATGACCATGTTCGACTGCAGCAGATGGAAGCCGAACTGCCCCGCCGGTCCCTTGGGCAGGGGCGCGTGCAGGATGTCGGTGTGCAGCGGCGCGCCCTTCTCTGTCTTGTACTGGTCGGGCTTGCGCAGCGATTCGATGTAGATCGAAGCGCCGTTCAGCGTCGCCGAGATGGTCTGCGACAGGAACGCACGATTGTTGTTGGTGTCGTCCCAGGCCAGACCGCCTTCGTCCATGCCGTCCTTCCACAGGCCGGTCATGAACTTCACCGAGTCGACCGTCTCCTTGGAGTTGATCACCACCTTGCCGTTGGCATCGATCTCCTTGCCGCCCCACGACCACATGTAGGGATAGGTGAAGCCCGGCGCGTCACCGAAGGTGTGGCCGAGCGTCTGGCCGAACGGACGGCCCTTGGCCTTCATCTTCTTGGCGACCTCGCGATAGGTCTCCCAGTTGTCGGGGAACTTGGTCGCGCCGACCTCGTCGAGCCACGACTTGCGATAGGCGATCATGCCGCCGATCACGGCCCACGGCATGCCCATGTACACGCCCTTGCCGTTGGAGCAGATCGCTTGGGCGTATTTGTAGATGCCGCCCTCGCGCTTGCCGACTTCCTCGGCCAGTGCGGCCATGTCGACGACGCTGTTGGCGTAGAGATGGGTGTAGCTGTTGAACGACATGATGATGTCGGCACCGGAGCCCGACTGGATGCCGGCGGTGATGCGCGGCTGCAGGTCGTTGCCGTTGACGGTCTCGAGGTTGATCTTCATGCCGAGCTCTTTCTCGGCTGCCGGGACCAGTTCGCGGCGGAACATCTGATCGGTCGCGGGAACGAAATCGACCCACTTCAGCCAATGGACGGTCTTCTGCTGGGCGTAAGCCGGCGTACGGCCGGTCGCCAGGATGCCGGCCATGCCGCCCAGGGCCGTGCCACCGGCGAGCTTGAGTACGCTACGACGCTTCGTATTTGCCATAGGGTGTCCCTCCCAGGACCTGCCGCCTCATTAGGAACGGCTTGTTGTGGGAGTCATCGTAGGCGGTGCGGACGAGCCGACGCAAGTCGATTTCCGCCTGTCAGGACCGGCCGCGATGCCTGTTCGGTAAGCATTTTCGCGCACCGTCGCGAATGCATGCCAGCCCGTATCTGGCTGATCCGTTCGTGAGCCTGCGGCGTAGAACGGCCATGACACTCGAAACCCTGCCAGGGGCGGCTGCGAGGCCCTCGACCGACGATCTCGAACGGGTCGAAATCGACGCCTGGCGTGACTACTGCGCTGCCGCACCGCCGGCTTTCGCCCAGGCTGTCGGACTGGAGACCGCCGAGTTCCACGGGCCGTTGCTGGCGATGTGCAGGCGCATCGACCACTACCAGTTCAATCGCCTGATGGGCGGCGGGTTGGCCGGCGATGCCGAAGGCAGATCGCTGGCGATCGCCGTCGAACGCTTCCGCTATGCCGGCTTGAAGAACGGCTATCTGCAGATCGCACCGGGCAAGCGGGAATGGGCGCTGGAAGCCAAGGCGCGTGCCCTCGGGCTGAAACCGCTCGAGCGCGTATGGGTGAAGTTCTCGCGCGGTGATGCGCCGGCGCCCAAGCCGCCAACCAGCCTCGAGATCGCCGAAGTCAGGCCGGCCGAGGCGATGGACTTCGCCCGCGCCGTGACCGCGGGTTTCGGCATGCCGGAGACTCTGGCGCCGTGGCTTGCGGCGATCGTCGGCCGCAAGGGCTGGCATGCCTATGTCGCGCGCGATGGCGGCAAGGCGGTCGGCGGTGCTGCAATGTTTGTGGCCGACGGCCGCGCTTGGTTGGGCATCGGCGCGGTCCAGGCCGACGCGCGCCGACACGGCGGGCAGAGTGCCTTGCTCGCTCGGCGCATCGCCGACGGACTCGCGGCAGGCGCGCGCTGGTTCGCGACCGAGACCGGCAAGCCACTGGCGGGCGAGCCGCATCCCAGCTTCTCCAACATCCAGCGCGCGGGCTTCTCGATTGCCTACGAGCGCGCCAACTGGACGCTATAGAGTCGCGGGATCGAGGGTGAAGAGTTCCTTGGCGTGGCCGACGCCGCGCAGGGCGAAGCGGCCGACCGACACCAGGTTGGCGCGCTCCTCGGTCGGCAGCGCGTCGGCGAAGGTCGAGGAGATCAGGATCGGCCGGTCGACCGAGCGGCACATCGAGGCGATGCGGCTCGTCTCGTTGACCGCAGGACCCACGACGGTGAAGTCGAGCCGGTCGACGCTGCCGATATTGCCGTAAAACACCTCGCCGACATGCAGCCCGACATAGACCTCGGTGACCGGCTGCTCCTGGGCGCGGCGCTTCTCGTTCAGTTCCCTGACGCGGTGGCGTGCGATCTCCTGCGCTGCGAGCGCACGGCGGCAGGCGTCGGACAGATCGTCGCCGCGGAACAGCGCCAGCGTGCCGTCGCCTATGAGCTTCAGCACGTCGCCTCCCACCTCGTGGACGGCGGTGATGACCGCCTCGGCATAGTCGTTCAGCAGCGGGATGATCTCGGTCGGCTTGGCGGTGTCGGTGATGGTGGTGAAGCTGCGCAGGTCGGAGAACCACAACGCCGCCTCGATGCGATCGGCGACGCCGCGCTGGATGCGTCCCTTCAGGACGCGTTGGCCGGCATCGCGGCCGAGATAGACCTCGACCAGGGTGTCGGCGACACGTGCCAGGGCAGCGCTCTTGATCGCGAGGCCGAGTGTGGGCGCCAGACGGCGCAAGGCCGCAATATCGGCATCGCTGAACCCCTGGGCGTTGCGCGTCGCCCAGCTCGAATAGACGCAATCCATCTCACCGATCGTGGCGTCCTCGGCGAAGCGGCGGACGAAGAGGATGTAGTCGGTGTGACCGAGGTCCTTCATCTCCTGCATGCTGGGGAAGTCGAGCGGATCGCCGAAGGCGATGCGCCGCCGCATCTCCTCGCCGCCGCTTTGCAGCAGATGGTAGAAGGGGCTGCGCTGCCACGATGCGGCGGCCTCGCCTTCAGTCGTACGGCCATACTGGGTGGCTGCATTCTCCTCGACGTTGTCATCGCTCCAGCGGAAGACGGTGCCTTCGTGCACCGGGTGCAAAGTGTCGATGACCACCAGGGCGCGCGCCAGCCCGAGGCCTGCGGCATTGCATTTCTCGCAGAACTTGATCAGCAGATCGGACTCCTCCGCGCCTTCCAGGCCGCGGCGGATGATCCAATCGGCGATGCGATCGATGTCGGCAGACTTCACGAACGAGTCCTCAGCAGGTTGATGCAGGCGCCTTCGACCGCCGCACCGTCGCCGCCGGCCGAGAAGGCGGCGGCCGTGCCAGTCGGTCTGTCGAGGCGATGATACACCGCAACGGCGCTGCCCGGGCCACCGCCCGTATGGCCGGCGATCAGCTCGCCGCCGGTCGTTTCACCGATCATGAGGCCAAGTCCATAGGAGGGAGTTTTCCGGCCCGCGAGCGGCCCGCCCACGAGATGTCGGTCGCACATCGCCGATAGCAAGGGTGGCGGCAAAAGATCACCAGCCAGCAGGCGCTGCAGGAGCAATGTCGCCGGCTGCAACGGGCCGACCAGCAAGCCGTGATAGACCCCAGCGCGGATCGTAGTCGGGCGAATAGTGCGCGCGCTCTGCGGCGAAGCGGACGCCGGTGATACCGAGGGGCTTCAGCACCAGGTGGTCGAGGGCGTCGCCGAGAGAGCGGTCTGTCGTTTGCTCGATCAGGCGGCGGACGAAGTAGGAGCCGATGTTGGAATAGCCCCAGCCTTTGCCCGGCTCGTAGACCAGCCGGTCGGCTTTGGTCCGCGCCACCATCTCGCCGGCGGGCCAGGCGTCTTCGTTTCGCGCGACAGCCTCGTGATAGGCGGCCAGGCGTCCGTATTCCGTCAGGCCGGCGCGATGCTGCAGGAGCTGGCGCAGCGTGTAGGGCCGGTCGGGCAACAGGTCGTCGAGGGTGAGATGGCCGTCGCGCACCAATGCCAGCGCGGCTGCGGCGATCACGGTCTTGCTGAAACTCCACCACGGTACGTCTGCCGTATCGCCGTTGCGCGTGACGACGGCGCCCTCGCGAACGAGGACATGCGCGATCACGCGGCCGTATTTCGGAAATGGCAGGCCGCGCGATGACCGTCGGCGACGGCTTCCAGCGCTGGCATCTCGCTGACGCAGCGATCGGCCAGTTTGCGCATTATCCATCCCTTTTGAATTCTGTCGTTGGCGCGCATTCCATCCCGCCTGAGCCCTGCGTGCAAGAGGAACGCCGAAATGACAGCCCTGCCGAATTGCCTGCTTATCGTGACGGCCGAGGTCGACGCCGAGGTCGAGACCGACTGGAATCGCTGGTACGACGAGGTCCATGTGCCCGACGTGCTTGCCTGTCCCGGCGTGCGGGGCGGGCGGCGCTACATTACCTCTAGAAGGCCCGTCGAGTGGGATCGTGGCCAAAGACGCGAGCCGGCGGCAAAGGTCTATGTCGCGGTCTACGAGCTTGATTCACCTGCTGTTGTCGAAACCAAGGAATTCCTCGCCATGCGTGGCTGGCACCACTTCGCGCCCCATGTCCGCTCGCAGACGCGGGTCGTGGCGTCGATGGCCGGCTGAAGCTGGGGGCGCGCCACTCCAGTGGCGCGTCTTCTCATGTTCGGACCGCGGGCGTCCCGCCCGCTCATGATCATGAGCGGGCGGGACGCCCGCGGTCCGAATCATGAGCTAAGCCGGCACGCAGTAGCCGTCGCGGCGCGGATCGCAGCCGCCGGTGAAGGTGCCGTCCTTCAGCGCCACGCCCTGCATGCCGCCGACCTTCATCGTCCAGTCCGGTCCCGAGGCGAGATCGTGGCCGCGGGCGCGCAGCTCGTCGCGCACCTCAGCATCGACGCGCGATTCCAGCAGCACGGCGCGGCCGTCGTTGAGGCGCGCGCGCGGCGCCTCGATCGCCTGCTGTAGCGGCAGGCCGAAGTCGACGTACTGCACCAACGCCTGCACCTGGGTCTGCAGGATGCCGTAGCTGCCGGGCGTGCCCAGCGCCAGCACCGGCTTGTCGTCCTCGGTGACGATCGAGGGTGCGACGCAGATCGGCATGGCGTCGCCGATCTTCACGCGGTTGGGGCTCTTGGGATTCACGTCGGCCCAATAGAGGAAGTTGTTGAGGCAGACGCCGGTGCCGGGCACCACCACGCCGGAGCCGAACACGCTGCCGAGACTCTGCGTCACGCACACCATGTTGCCGTGCTTGTCGGCGATGGAGAACGAGGTGGTATGGCCTTCGTTTGCCGGCGGCGTCCACTGCTCGGTCGGCCCGACCACGGGCTTGCCGTCGCGCACGCGTGCCCGCAGGCTCTCGACATGTCCGTCCGACAGAAGCTCGGCGAGCTTCTGCTGCGAGGGCACGCCGTTGGCGATGCGCACGCCCGCGGCGATCCGGATGGCCCGCAGCACGGTGTCGATATGCTCGGTGCCGTTGCGCGGCAGCTTCGCGAGGTCGAAGCCTTCGAGGATGCGCAGGGTCAGCAGGTACTGGAACGCCTCGCAGGGCGGTGGCGGCACGTGGATGGTGCGGCCGCGATAGCTGGCGGCAACCGGATCGATCCACTGCACCTTGAAGTCCATCAGATCGTCCATGGTGAGCGTGCCGCCAAGCTCGGCCAGCCGCTCGACCAGTTTCTTGCCCAGCGCGCCGCCATACATCAGCCCGGGGCCTTCGGCCGCCAGGGCCTCCAGGGTGTTGGCGAGGTCGGGCTGCTTCAGCACTGCGCCCAGCGCCGGCCGGCCACCGGCGATGCCGTCGAGATAGGTGCGCGACCATTCGGGATAGAGCTTGTCCTTGCCGCGCAGCTCGTAGGTGACGCCGCCGATCTCCTCGACGTTGAACTCGATCAGCCCGAAGCCGTCGCGCGCCACGGCGATCGCCGGCGCGAACAGTTCGGGCAGTTTCTTGGTGCCGTAGGTGCTGACCATCTCGCACCAGCCGGCGAGGTTGCCCGGCGAGCCCACGGGAATGGGGCCGCGCAGGATCTGCTCGCGGCGGTTCAACGTCTCCAGCGGGAACTTGCGCGGGATCAGGCTCATGAAGTTGAGCGAACGCACGCGCCGCTCGGACGCGACGTAGCAGGTCGCCATGCCCATGCCGGCCAGGCCCGACATGTAGGGCTCGACCACGTTCAGGGTCGCCGCTGTCGCTGCCGCTGCATCGAAGGCATTGCCGCCGTTGCCGAGGATGCGCGCGCCCGCGGCAGCCGCCAGCGGGTGGGCGGCCGCCACCATGCCGTGCCGCGATGCGATTGTCGGACGCTTGCCGTGCTGCAACATCTCTCTCCCCCAAAAGGCGCGAGATCGTGCCTGCTCGAGCGCGCTACGACCAGCAACAATTGCGCCCAAGCGTCAGCCGGGAGACAATCGAGCCATGCAGCGAGATGGGCGCAGATTGGAATTCGGCTGGTTCCTGCCGACGGCGGGCGACACGACGGCCTATGGCTTGGCGAGCGCCCAGGTGGCGTCGTCGCTGCCATTGTTCGACCGCGTCGTCGCGGCGGCCGAGGCGGCCGGCTTCGAATACATGCTGGTGCCGGTGCAGACGGCGTGCTGGGAGGCGTGGATCTCCAGCGCGATGATGGTCGCGCGTTCCAAGTCGATCCGCATGCTGGTGGCGGCGCGGCCGTCCTACATCAACCCGGTGTTGCTCGCGAAGATGATCACGACCTTCGACCAGCTCTCGGGCGGCCGGATCTGCATCAACCTGATCGCGGGCCAGAGCGAGGCCGAGAACGCATCCGAAGGCATCAAGTGGGGCAAGGAAGAGCGCTACGAGATCATGGATGAGGAGGTCTCGATCCTGAAGGCGCTATGGACGGCGCGCGGCCCGCTCACCTACGACGGCAAGTTCTACCAGCTCAAGGGCGCGCAGATCCGCCCGCAGCCGCTGCAGCAGCCCTATCCGCGCTTCTATCTCGGCGGCGGCTCGCAGCAGGCCTGGGAGATCTCGGCCAAGCATTCCGATGTCCACCTGTTCTGGGGCGACACCTACGAGCGCATCCGCGCCAACATGGCCGTGATCCGCGGCATGGCGGCCCGCCACGGCCGCGACAACGACATCGGCTTCGGCATGCGCCTGCAGATCGTCTGCCGCGAGACCGAGAAGGAGGCCTGGGAGTTCGCCCACGAGCTGGTGAGCCACGCCAGCGAGGCCCAGAAGGCCTTCGTGAAGGAACGCTTCGCCACCTCCGAGGCCAACCGCCGGGTGCGCGAGCTCGCCGCCCAAGGCGAGGTCATCGAGCGCAACCTGTGGACCGGCATCACCCAGGTGCGGCCAGGGGCGGGCATCGCCGTGGTCGGCACGCCCGAGCAGTGCGCGGCGACCCTGCAGGACTTCATCGATCTCGGCTGCCACTCCTTCTGCCTCTCGGGCTACCTGCACGACGAGGAAGCTGAGCGCTTCGGCAAGTGGGTGATGCCCATCCTGCGCGCGCGCAATCGCGAGCGCATGCTGGCGGCGTGACAAGGTCATTCCTCCCCAGCGAAGCTGGGGAGGTTGAGCGATTTTGGCCGCTGCGCGGCCAAAACGCGTAGGCGTCATACGCCGACGGAGGGGTCATGAGCATCAGGCATGGTGCCCATGACCCCTCCGTCCGCTTCGCGGACACCTCCCCACGCAGAGCGTGGGGAGGAAGTGCTTAAAGCAGCGTCGGACGTTATCTTCGACAGATGCCGCGCGCAGCCGTTCCCGACTTCAGCGCCCGCCAGCTCGAAGCGGTCCTGGCGCTGGTCGAATATGGCAGCTTCGTCGCCGCTGCCGCCCGGCTGCGCATTTCCCAGCCGGCGCTGACGCGGTCGGTCAAGCGACTTGAAGCCGAGCTCGGCGTGCGCCTGTTCGATCGCTCGACGCGCCGCGTGCAGGTCACTGCCGCCGGCCGCGAGTTCGCTGCGGTTGCCGAGCGCATGCTGGCCGATCTCGGCATCACCGTGCAGAGCGTGCGCGAGGTGGCCGAGGAGCGGCGCGGCCTGGTCGTGCTGTCGAGCGTCATGTCGGTGGCGGGGGCGTTGCTGCCGCGCCTGATCGCCGCCTATCGCGCCGACCGGCCAGGCGTGGAGATCCATGTCCGCGAAAGCGTGCACGGCTCGGTCATGGAGGACGTGCGCAGCGGCGTCGCCGATTTCGGCCTGGGCTACGTCGACGAGCTGCCCGAGTTCGCCGTGGGCACGCCGCTCGGCCGCGAGACGTTCTGTGTCGTGACCTCGGCGCGCCACAAGCTCGCGAACCGCCGCAAGCTCGGGCTCGCCGATCTCGCCGACCAGCCGATCGTGGCGCTGCCCACCGATTCGCGCACCCGTCGCACCATCGATGCGGCGGCGGCGATGGCCGGCGTGCCGCTGCGCCAGATGGTGGTGGTGACCCAGATCGCCACCCTGCTCGGCCTGGTCGCGGCCGACGTCGGCATCGGGATCGTGCCGCGCGGAGCCGTGCCGGCCGGCCGCAACCTGCGCGCCGTGCCGCTCGAGCCGCGCCTGGTGCGCCGCATCGGCGTGATCGCGCTGCGCGAGCGCGAACCGACACCGGCCGCGGCGGGTTTCCTGGCGCTGCTGCGGCGCGAGTGGCCAAGGCAGAATTGATGCGCCATTCGCAATAATCCTGTCTATCAAGTTGATGTTGGCATAGGGGCCGACGGCGCTATGCTTCGCCCTTCGGAGGAACCACGTGCAGCTCTCTTCGCGGACCTACGACGCGGACAACATCGCCGCGGTCCAGGAGCTCTATCACAGCAACGGCTGGACCGACGGCCTGCCCATCGTGCCGCCGACCGCCGACGCGGTGCAGGCCTGCCTCGACTGGGCGATGATGCCGCCCGACCAGCTCATAGGCATCGAGCCGGTGCGCGGCCTCGCGGTCACGGCCGAGAAGCTTGCCATCAACGCAGTGATGGCGGGCTGCCTGCCCATGCATTTCCCGGTCGTCCTCACCGCCTGGACGGCGATGATGCAGGATGATTTCCTGATGCACGGCGCCACGGCCAGCACCGGCGGCTGCGCCGTGCTGGTGGTGCTGAACGGGCCGATCCGGCTCGAGCTCGGCGCCAGCGGCGGCTTCAATGCGCTGGGCAACAGCGATCGCGCGACGGCCGTCATCGGCCGCGCCATCCGGCTCTGCCTGATCAACCTGATGGACGTGCGGCCGGGCGCCATCGACCGCTCGACCTTGGGCCATCCCGGCAAGTTCAGCTATTGCGTGGCCGAGGACGAGGAAGACACGACCTGGCTGTCGCTCGCCGAGCAGCGCGGCATCCCGAAAGAGGCCTCGGCGGTGACGGTGATGGCGGCGGGCGCGCCGCGCCAGATCATGAACGAGTGGACGACCAAGCCCGAAGAGATCCTGGAGACTTTCGCCGCCGAGATGCGCGCCAACCTGCGCCATTACTCGATCCATCCCGGCAATTACGCGCTGATCATTCCCAAGCAGCTGCGCGAGCACCTGCAGGCGGCGAAGTGGAGCAAGACCGACATCGCCACCTTCGTTCATGAGCGCGCCCGCATCCATCGCCGCGAATGGGCCGAGGTCGGCAAGGGCGCCGTCGTGCGCGACCGCGGCGACAGCGTCTATCCGGCGATGGAATCGCCCGACCAGCTCCTGGTCGTGGCCGCGGGCGGGCCCGCCGGCGGCTTCGGCGCGATCATTCCCCCCTGGCTCGGCAACAAGAGCCATGCCGTCACCATGGCCATCGGCGCCTGCGTCGACTGCGAGCCGCCGAAGAAATAGCAGAGGTAGACCATGACGTTCCGTGTCCTCGACCCCACGCCGGAAAAGGCGCCGCCGGCCGGCCAGCTCGCGCCGCGGCTCGACACGCTCGAAGGCAAGACCGTGGGCTTCATCTCCAACGGCAAGGAAGGCACCAAAGGCTTCTTCGGCCATCTCGACCGCCTGCTGCGCGAGGAGCATGGCGTGGCCAAGGTGGTGATGCGCACCAAGTCCAACTACAGCGCACCGGCCGACGCCCACATCGTCGCCGAGATCAAGACCTGGGATGCGGTGATCTCCGGCATCGGGGATTGAGGCAGCTGTTCATCGTGCAGTCTGCACGACTCCGTAACGGCTGAACGTCTCCTGGTTCCCGCCTTCAGCGTCATGACCGAACGCTTCGCGAGCGCCGCCGATCTGATGAGCCGTGTGCTGGGCATGCCCGACTACCGCTTCGCCAAGATCGGCCATCCGGTCAGCAGCGCGACCGACTCCGGTCTCGAGGCGATGGCGCGGCTTGCCATCGAGCAGGGACGATCGATGCTCGTGAGGCCCTGAACCCCGGTTTTCTATGTGGAACCAATGGCAACGCCACGCGTTTTGGTTGTCATGAAATCCGCAAAAGAACAGGGAGTTGCCGCGATGAAACCGCTCGTCGTGTTCGGCATCATGCTGATCGCCATCGGTATCGCCGGCCTCGTCATCGACAACATCACCTTCACCGAGAAGAAGGTCGTGATCGACGCCGGCCCCTTCAAGGTCACGGCCGATCAGCAGCGCGTCATTCCCATTCCCAGCATCGCCGGCGTGATCGCCATCGCCGTCGGCGCGGGCATGATCTTCTTCGGCCGCCAGGCCAGAAGCTGACGTCACCTCATGCGCCTCCCCCGTCATACGGGGGAGGGTAGGGA
>JAKFVH010000142.1 GCA_021732285.1 Reyranella sp.
TACTATTCGGTCTGCGGCGGCGGCTCGCCGGTCAACAAGCTGTTCGAGAACGGATCGTTCACCGGCACCACGACGTCGTTCTGCACGCTCACCCAAATGGTGCCGACCGACCTGATCCTCGAGGCCTACGACCGCCTCGAGCAAACCTGGATCGACAACGATCCGGCCACCATCGTCCCAGCCAATTCCCAAACGACGGCCGAGGCGGCCGCGCTGTCACCGAGGATGCCATGACCCAATCGAAATTCTTCGCGCTCGCTTCCCTGATCGCCGCAGGCCTGCTCGGCTCGGCGCAGGCCCAGCAACAGCCTCCGGCGGCCGGTGGGCCGCCGCAAGGTCAGCAGCAGGGCTATCCCGGTCCCGGCCAGCCGACGGGCACGGTGGGCGGGCCGGCGGCGCCGGTGGTTTTCGTCACCAGCGTCGAGGTACTGCGCTCCGACCGCAACGGCGGTCTCGATGTCGTGCGCGTGCGCGGCCTCGTGACGGGCCAGAGCTGGAGCCAGCCGCACCTGATCCCGATCACCCAGGGCCAGCCGCGCGACGGCATGCTCGATCTGATCTTCCAGGCGAGCGCGCCCGCGGGCGCCGCCGGACTTGGCCCGTTCATGCCGGTCGAGGCCATCCTGCCGGTCGAGAGCGCCCATCCCTACAAGGGCGTGCGCGTGCGCGGCGGCAACAACGCCGTCTCGCTCAAGGCCATCCCGGGCTATGCCGAGGCGCCGGCGCCGAAGGAGGACTGCTCCAAGTGCATCGGCAAGTTCTTTGTCGCCAAGGGCGCCAACCCGCCGGCCGGCGCCACCGCCGACAACACGGTGCGCGAGGCAGACCTGCCCTTTACGCTGCGCATCATCAAGCCGACCGACGGCATTCCGAGCTACACGCTGGAGCCCAACCGGCTGACGTTGCTGCTGTCGGAGGACGGCCGCATCGTCGATGGCGCGTGGGACTGATTCAGGAAAGCGGCGGCAAGGCGTGGCGTAGCGCCTTGTTCGACAGTTGCAGCAGCCCGTCGAAGGGCTGGCCGAGCTCGAGGATGAGGTAGACCGCCGTCGAGGCGGTGAAACCGCAGATCAACAGCACGATCACCAGGGTCGGGTTGGCCTTGGACGACATGCTGAAGCTCGCAAAGATGAAGCAGAGCCACAGCACCAGTACGGTGATGAAGGGTCTCGACAACGTGTCGGGCGGCTGCGCCAGCAAGGTGAGCCGCGTCTGCTCGATGTCGCCACTGACCCTCAGCGCGTGGGCCCTTATGGCTCGCTGCAGCCGCGTCTTCGGTTCGAGCTCGCGCAGCTTATAGAGCAGCGTGTCTTCCTGCGTCACCGGCCGCAGGAGCTCTCCGGTGACCGGAGCGTCGTCACGCCAGATTGCCGAGATCATCGAGGTGGTATCGGCGCGCAACGCGCGGCGCAGCTCGAGGCTTTCCGGGCCGCCATATTCTTTCAGGAGCTGATCGAGCTCGACGACACCGGCCGTCAGGCGGGCGACGTGGCTGTTGGTCGCTTCATAGCTGCTGCGCGTCGAGGCGAAGAGCAGCGCCACCACCACGGCCGCCATGGTGCCGATCAGCGCCGTCGCCAACCGGATCACGTCCTTGGAATCGCCGCTGAGATGGGAGTCCGGCAGTTTGTAGCGCAGGAAGAGGCCGCCAGCGATGCTGATCAGGATCAGCGCAAACGACGACACGGCAATGATGACGGCCAACTTCTGCCCCCTGGATCGATAAAGCACTATAGACTAGCGGCCACTCGATGCCGGCCGAACAACAATCCTATGACAGTGTATCCGCAGACTACTTCGCCAGGCGCGGCCTGCGCCGCTATGCCGGCGTCGCCTCGCTGTGGGCGCTCGGTGTCGGCGCCGTCATCTCCGGCCACTATTCGGGCTGGAATCTCGGCCTGATGGCCGGCGGCTGGGGCGGCCTGGCCCTCGCCACGGTCGTCATCGCCGCCATGTATCTCGGCCTCGTCTCCTGCATCGCTGAAATGGGCGCGGCACTGCCGCATACCGGCGGCGCCTACTCCTTTGCCCGCGCCTCGATGGGGCCGTGGGGCGGCTTCATCACTGGCCTGTGCGAGAACGTCGAATATGTGCTGACGCCCGCCGTCGTGGTGTCGTTTCTCGCGACCTATCTCGCCGCCGTGTTCGACACGCCGGCCGCCTGGCTGCCCGCCTACTGGGTGGCCGGCTACATCGTGTTCGTTGCCCTGAACGTCTTCGGCGTGGAACTTTCCTTTCGTGTCACGGTGATCGTCACCCTGGCCGCCCTGGCCTGCCTCGCCGTGTTCTGGGTCTCGGCCCTTCCGGTGGCCGAGTTCAGTCGCTATGCGCTCAACATCGGCGTCGGACCGGACGGTGGGGCCGTCGAGCTGCCGCGGGGCAATGGACCGTGGTTGCCGTTCGGCCTGGAGGGGGCGTTCAGGGCCCTGCCCTTCGCCGTCTGGCTGTTCCTCGCCATCGAGCAGTTGCCATTGGCGGCGGAAGAATCGAAAGATCCCAGCCGTGACATGCCGCGCGGCATCATCGCGGGCTTGGCTACGCTGTTCGTCTCGGCCGGGCTGATCCTGTGGCTCAACCCGTCGGTGGCGCCAGGTGCCTTCAAGCTTGCGGTGTCGGGCGAGCCGCTGCTCGACGGCTTTCGCGCCACCTTCGGCGAGGGCCTGGCCAAGCTTCTGGCGCTTATCGCCTGCGTCGGATTGATCGCCTCCTTCCACACCATCCTGTTCGCCAAAGGGCGGCAGATCTATTCACTGTCGCGCGCCGGTTACTTCCCGCGTTTCCTGTCGATCACCCATGCGCGGCACAAGACGCCCTACGTCGCGCTGATCGCGGGCTCGGTGTTGGCGCTCGCCATCATGTTCGTGCTGTGGTTCGGCATGGGCGCCGAGAAGGGCGCCGCCGCCATCCAGGGCATGCTGCTCAACATGGCCGTGGCGGGCGCCATGCTCTCCTATCTTTTACAGGCGGTGAGCTTCATCGTGCTGCGCAGTCGGCTGCCTTCACTCAAGCGGCCCTATCGCTCGCCGCTCGGCATCGCGGGCGCCCTCATCACGCTGGTGGTCGCGATCGTGACACTGGTGTTCCAGCTCCTCGACCCGATGTTCGCCGCCGGGGTTTTCTGGGTCGGCGTGTGGTTCGTGCTGGGCATCATCTGGTTCGCCCTGGTCGGCCAGAACCGCCTGGTCAAGGCGCCGGAAGAGGCTTTCGCGATCGAGGCTTCCCGCCGGTGAGCTGCATGATGGTCCTGGCGTTGAACAGGTTGCGCGGCGGCTCGCTGCCGGCCAGCACGTTCATCAGCTGCTGGATCAACTCAGGCCGCCGTCCGATCTCGGCATAGAGGGGCGCCAACGGCGCCGGATCCTTGAGCGACGCCGACTGCACCGTGTAGTCGAACACCGGGCCGGTCCTCTCCCACAGCGCCTGCTGGTAGCCCGCGAGTGCCGCGCCCATGTCGCCCGCCAGGCCGGCATCGATCGCTTCGGCTAAAAGGTCGGCGCCGAGAAAGGCGTCGCCGATACCCATGCCGGTCAGCGGATCGCGGTGATAGGCGGCATCGCCGACCAGCGCCCAACCCTCGCCCCAGCTGCGATGGTAGCGGTTGGGCAGGCGGTGCGTGCCCTTGAACGGCGCCGCCCGCCGGCCCGCACGCACTCGATCGAGCAGCGGCGCATCGAGGCCGGCGAGGTAGACCGTCTCGATGTCGGCCTTGTAGACGGGCCATTCGCCGTTGGCCCGGCCGACCCAGATGCAGGTGAGGTTGTCGTGCGTGGGGAAGACCAGCACGTCACGGCCGTGGCGCAGATAGAACTCGACGCCGTCGGTCGGCACGCCCTCCCAATAGGCATAGAAGCCACAGGTCAACGACGGATGCGAGCGCTCGAGCCCGGCCGACACCGCCTCGGCAACGCCGGAGGTCAGACCGTCGGCCCCAACGACCAGCGTCGCGCGTTCCTCGCGCACGCCGTCCGGCCCCGCCAATCGCACCCCGACGACGCGGTCACCCTCGCGCACCACCTCGCGCATCAAGGTGCGCTCGCGTATTTCGGCGCCGGCACGACGGGCCGCTTCGACCAACAGCGTATCGAGCACGGTGCGGCGCGGGCAGTACATGATTGCCGTGCCGTCGATCGGCTCAGGTCGACCCTGCAAGGCGGCGTCGCCGAAGTGGATGTGCACCTTCTCGATTGGCGGGCAGCCCGTCGCCGCCAGCGCCTCCAGCAGGCCCCACTTGGCGAGAAACGCCGTGGTCCTGGGCCACATGAAATGAGTCGAGACGGTGTCGCTGGGAAACTGCGCACGATCGACGGCGAGGACGCGGCGGCCCTTGCGGGCCAGCAGCATCGCCAACGGCGCGCCGGCGCAGCGGGCGCCAATGACGATGACGTCGTAGCTGGGCATCAGAGGCCGGCTGAGGCGACCTTGTTCTCGCGCGTGCGCTCCTCGAGCGAACGCGCGATCTGCTTGCGGAAGCGGTCCATGTCGAGGCCGCGCAGCTGCAGGGCCTTGATCTCGGGGTGATTGATCGGATTGACGGGCTTGCCGTTGTCCAGGACCTCGAAGTGCAGGTGCGCGCCGGTCGAGCGGCCGGTGCTGCCGACGAAGCCTATGAGCTCGCCGCGCACCACGGATTCGCCGGGCTCGATCCCCGGCGCGAAAGCCATGAGATGGCCGTAGACCGTGGCGAGCTTGCCGCCGTGCTCGATGCGGATCCAGTTGCCGTAGCGGCCGTTGGGCGCCGCGCCAACCACCACGCCGTCGGCCGCAGCGTAGACCGGGGTGCCGGCCGGGGCGACGAGGTCCATGCCTTCATGCATGAACAGGGCGGCGCGCGGGCCGGCCTTGGCCTGGGGCGCCGCCCGATCGAAGCCGGCATAGGGCGCGAGGCCGAGCGAGGCGCCGAGCGGTGTCGCCATGTTGACCGACCCGCCATTCCCGCTGGTGCCGCCCGTCGGCAGGCCCGGCGGCAGCGGCTTGCTGCGCATGGGACCGCCCATCGGCGCGGACTTGCCGGTCGCGGCGAGCGGCGGCGGCTGGTCGAAAGGATCGGCGCGCAAGCCGAAGCCCGATGAAACGGAAATGCTGTTGAGCGGCAGGCGCAGCGACGGCGGCACGGCCGACAGGCCGTTCGTGAACCACAGGCGCTCGACCTTCTCGCGCGTACGGAAGCGGTGGATGGCGACGGGGCCGCGCGATGCCAGCGTGAGCTCGGCCCACAGGACGCGGCCGACGTCGATCGGCGCGCCTTCGGCCGTGAAGGCCTGCTCGTAGCGCACATGCAGGCGATCGCCCGGCTTGATGTCGCGTTGCAGGTTCACCGTCGCCGCAAAGGCACGAAGGGCCTCGAGCATGGTGGCGGCCGGAACGCCGAGATCGGCCAAGGCCTGATCAAGCGATGTCTTGATGACGACGCTCGACGCAATCTCGCGCGTGAAGGGCTGATAGCCGAGGAAGCGCGCCTCCTCGTCGGCCATGCCGAGAAGCTGCTCCTCGGCCACGCGCGCCTCGTCGGCCGACGCACCTTCGTTGGCCAGACTGAGCGACAGGGGATTGAGGCAAAGCGAAGCGGCGAACGCCGCAGCGAGCGAGGCCTTCTTCATGGGTTGCCTGTGTGCGACGAAATCACTCCGGACGCCAGTGGCCTTAGGTGACAAGGCGGTGACTGCGCGACTCTGGCACAGTCAGGGGGTCGGCTTGAAGGCCTTTGCGCGCCGTTCGGCCTCGGAAATTTGCGCAGGGCTCATGCGCCTGGCGAGCGTGGCAAGGTCCTTGCGGGCCTGGACCAGCCGGTCCTGGTTCTTGTCGGTGTAGCCCTTGATGGCGAGCGTCAGCCACTTGTAGGCCTCGATATCGTCCGGCGGCGGAATGCCCTCGCCGAAGCCCAGCATGAAGCCGATGTCGTTCTGCGCCCGGGCATAGCCCTGGTTCGCCGCTTGTAAATAAAGTCTGGCCGCTTCCTTGTGATCGCGCGGCACGCCCTCGCCGCTCCAGTACATGGCGCCCAAGAGCGTGCGCGCTTCAGCATTGCTCTTGCCGGCCCATGTCTTCCAGATCCGCACGGCCGTCGCCATGTCCTTGCGCTCGTAGGCGCCGGCGGCCTGCTTCATGTCGGCTTCGAGGGTTTGGGCGGTGAGCGGAGACGAGGCGAGGAGGAGAGCCGCGAGGGCCGAGACGATCAATTTCATCAGGCCATGATATTGCCCGGCCGCGCCGCGGGCGCAACCGCTCGAGATCAAGGGCTCGAACGCCTTGTTTCCGGCGTTTTGCCCACGCCAGCGGAGACACAATCGGCGGTGTCTCCGCTGGATTCGGACCTCCGGCTCAGCCCGGCATCTTGTCGATGAAGCCCACGATCGAGGCGAACTTGCCGTCGGTCGACAGGGTGGCGAAGTCGACACCCTCGACCACCGACGGACCCGCAGCCGGTCCGAGCGACCAGGCGAAGCGCACGGCGTTGTTGTGGCTGTCGACCTTGGAGATGCGCTTCAGCACGAAGCCCGGGAACTTCGCCTGCACGCCCGCAAGCATGGCATCGAGGCCGGCATGGCCGTCGCTCACCATCACCGGATCGCGGTAGCTGGCATTTGCAGCACAGGACGCGGCCAGTGCGGATTTGCGCCGGCCGGGATCGGTCTCGTTCCAGCTTGAGATGTAGCTTTCGACGACGGATTCGATGTTGGACATGCCTGTCTCCTTCACGCGTTGCGACGCCTGAAGAAGAGCGCGAAACCGACAGGCAGGCGATTTCGTCCGAGGTAATCACGGGCCATAATGGCGGCATGCCCTTAAAACGCCGTTCCCTCATGGCGGCAGCAATCGCTGCGTCCGCCCTCCTCCCACCCGTGGCCGCGCCGCGTGCCCAGTCGGAAGACAAGCTCGAGAAGGTCGAGATCCTGCTCGACTGGCGCGCCCTGCCAACCTTCGCGGGCTTCTACATCGCCCGCCAGATGGGCGCTTTCGAGCGCCGCGGACTGGACGTCAAGTTCGCCGAGACGCAGGGTGCGCTCAGCTCGGCGGCGATGATCGGCGAAGGCAAGCAATACTGGATCGGCTCGTCGAGCGGCATCGCCACGGCGATCGGCCGCTCCAAGGGGCAGCCCATCAAGAGCCTTGCCGTCTACTACCAGAAGACGCCGACGGTGATCTTCACCCGCACCGAGGACCGCATCGCCCATCCGCGCGATCTCTACGGCAAGACGCTGGGGCTGGTGCCGGGCAGCATCACCAACGAGGAGTTCCGCGCCATGCTCGCGGCCAACAAGCTCGACCGCAGCAAGATCAAGGAGACTTCGGTCGAGTGGAACGCCTATGCGCTGGTCGAGAAGAAGGTCGATGCCCTGATCGACTACGACGAGATGGCGCCGGCCGAGCTTTTAGCCGAGGGCCGCCGCATCACCATGATCCGGTTGAGCGATTTCGGCGTGCGCGCCTACAGCCTTAACCTGATCGTCAACGATGCGGCCTGGGCCGATCCGGCCAGGCGCGCCATTGCCGAGAAGATCGTCGAGGCCGTGCAGGAAGGCTACAACATGGTGAAGGAGCGGCCGGCCGACGCCGCCACGCACTTCTCCAACCTCTTTCCCCGGCTGGCGCCGCGCTTCGTCGACCGCAGCATGGTGACGGTGGCCCAGCAGCTCTCCGGGCCGCCGACCGGCGTCCAGACGCGCGCCGGCTGGGAGGCGACGATCAAGACCCTGGAAACGCTCAATCTGCTGGCCAAGCCGATCACGGTCGACGAGGTCGCCGTCTTCAATTAGCGCGCGGGCGCGACCTCGGACCAGCGGGCGAGCGCCAGGGCGGCGCCGACGATGACGACGACGCGCAGGCCGATGTGAACGGCGAGGATGGGGCGTAGCTCGTCGACGCCCATCCAGGCGATGGCGTTGAAGACGAGGCTCACGACCTCGTAGGCGATCAGGACGCAGAGCGCGGGCCTCGAACGGCTGATGCAGCCCCAGGCGACGATGGCGGCGACGATCAGGGTTTCCAGGCCGACCTCGATCAAGGTCTCGGCGCGGCCGCCGATCGCCAGCGTCATGATCATGCCGATCAGGAACCAGATCCCGTGACCGCCGGCGAAGGCGAGCGGCAGGACAAGACGACGATGCAGGCCGAACTGGGTGAAAGCCCACCAGCAAGCCGCGATGGACAGCGCCGGGATCACGGCATTCAGGCCGAGATAGCGCACCGCGACGATGCCGATGACGGCGCCGACGACAGCGGCCACGATCTGCCAGGGCCTTCCGCTCATGCTGGCACCCCTACCCGGCCGTCCGCGCATGCAGGCGGCCGGCTTCGCGGCCGCCGCCGAAGCGGTTGGCGACGGCAACGACGATGGTGGTGATGGCCACCATGGTGAGGCTGAGCACGGCGATGGCGCCGACGTCGCCGCTTTCCTTGAGGTCGAAGATCAGGACCGACAGCACCTTGGTCTCCGAGGTGAACAGGATCACCGCGGCCGACAGCTCGCGGATCACCGCGACGAAGACGAAGCACCAGGTGGCGATCACTGCCGAGCGCAGCAGCGGCGCGGTGATGTCGGCCAGGGTGCGCAGGCGCGAGGCGCCCAGCATGCGGCCGGCCTCCTCGAGCTCGGGATGTACGGCATGGAAGGCCGAGGAGAGCTGCTGGTAGGCCGCCGGCAGTTCGATGGTGATGAAGGCGATCAGCAGGATCCACAGCGTGCCGTAGAGCGTGAGCGGCGGGCGCGTGTAGGCGAGGAACAGGCCGACACCCAGGACGATGCCGGGGATGGCGAGCGGCGCGGTGGCGAGGAAGGCGAGCACCCGATGCCCGGGCACGGCGCGGCGGGCGACGATGTAGGCGATCAGGAGGGCCAGCACCGCGCCCAGGGTCGCCGACAGCGTGGCGAGCAGGAAGGTGTTCTTGAGCGCAGGCATGGTCGAGCTGAGCTCGAGGAAGGTGAAGCGAACGTTGTGCAGGGTGATGGTGTCGAGCGTGACCAGGCGCGAGGCGACGCGCGAAAAGGCCGAGTTGAACAGCGCCGCGTAAGGCAGGAACAGCGGCATGGCGAGGACCAGCAGCGCCAGCGCCGCCGCCGGAAGGCGCCAGGCGCCGAGCCGCACCAGCCGCGGCTCGCCATACTTGCCGCCCAGCACGGCATAGCCGCGCCGGCCGAGCGCCAGCGCCTGGCCGCGCAGCAGCAGGATGGTCAGCAGCAGCAACGGCAATGAAGCGGCCGCGGCGAGCTCGGGCTTGGGCGGGAACTGGAACAGGCTCCAGATGCGGGTGGTGAGCGTGTGAAAGCCCGCCGGAATGGCAAGGATGGCGGGCGAACCGAACAGGTTCAGCGCCTGCAGGAAGGCGACCAGGGCGCCGGCCAGCAGGGTCGGCAGCGCCAGCGGCACGGTGATGCGCCGCGCCGTCTGCCAGGTCTTCGCGCCCAGCATGGACGAGGCGTCCTCGAGCTCGCCCGGCATGCGGTCGAGCGCGTTGGCCACCAGGATGAAGACATAGGGAAAGGTGTAGCAGGCGATGACGAATATCAGGCCGGTGAGGCTGTAGATGTCCAAAAGCGCCTCGTCGGAGGGCATGCCGGTGAGGCTGCGCCAGAGCTGGTTCAGCAGGCCCGAGTTGGGCGCGGCCAGCATCTCCCAGGCGATGGCGCCGACGAAGGGCGGCGTGACCAGGCTCGCCATCACCAGCGTGCGCACGATGCGGCGGAGCGGCATGTCGGTGCGCGCCACCAGCCAGCCGAGCGGCGCCGCCACGATGCAGCAGATCGCGCTCACCGACACGGCGATGATCAGCGTGGTGATCAGCGGATCGACGAAGCTCGGATCGGTGAACAGGGTGACGAAGTTGCCGAGCGTCGCGGTGCCCTGCTTGTCCGACAGGCTGTAGGCGATCAGCCAGCCCATCGGCAGGACGATCATCACCACGAGCAGCGCGGTGACGGCGATCAGGATGGGGCGCGAGAAATCGAGTCCGCGACCTGCTTCTCGCCTCGCGAAGCCTACGGCCTTCTCTTCGGCTGCCGAAGACATGAACCCGCTATCTGTCATCCTGAGCGCAGCGAAGGATCTCATGCCGGTTGCAGGCGGCGATGAGGTCCTTCGCTTCGCTCAGGACGACAGCTTCACTCGGATCGGCGATCGCCCTCATACTTTGAAGATCCGGGCATACTTCGCCTTGATCTCGTCGGCCATCTTCTCGACCTCGACCGGGTCGTCGCGCATGGTCTTGATCGAGCTGAGCGGCGGGCGGCCGGCCTTGGCCTTGACCTTGAGGTTGGCCGGATACTGGCCGCTCAGGTTGACGAGGAACTCCTGACCCTCGCCCGACATGATCCAGGCGAACAACAGCCGCGCCGCGCTGGGATTGGGCGCCGCCTTGAACACCGCCATCGGGTTGGCGATCAAGGGCGTGCCCTCGATCGGATAGACGACCTCGATCGGCACGCCGCGCTCGCGGCCCATCCAGAACAGGTAGTCGCTGCCGTCCACGGCAACGGCGCGTTCGCCGGCCTCGAGCTTCTTGGGCGGCTCGGTGGCCGACTGGACCTGCATCACCTTCTGCTTGGCGAGCTTCTCGAAGTAGCCCCAGCCCAGTGCGCGCGCGATCTGGTGGGTCGCCGTCATGATGGTGCCGGAGTAGCCGGGATGGCCCTTCACCAGCTTGCCGGCGTATTTCGGATCGAGCAGGTCGTTGAAGCCCTTGGGCGCATCCTCGAGCTTCACCAGGCTCGAATTGTAGGCCATGGCCGACAGGTGCGTGCGCTGGTTGACGAAGGTGCCGTCGGGATCGCGCATCTCGGGCGCGACGTTCTCGGCGATGTCGACCGTCACGTAAGGCTGCAGCCAGCCTTCGCGCTTCCAGGTGATGAAGTGCGCGGCGTCGGAGCTGTTCACCACGTCGCAGCGCTTGATGTTGCTGGCCGTCTCCTGGGCGAGGCGATTGAACAGCCGCTCGGCGCCGGTGCGCTCGACCGCGACCTTGATGCCGGGGAACTTGGCCTCGAAGGCTTTCGCCATCGGCTCGGCAACGGAGAGGTCCATCGCCGTGTAGTAGGAGACCTTGCCCTCCTTCCTGGCGGCCTCGATCAGCGCCGGCGTGATCGTCTCGGCCGGCGGCGCGGCCGACAAGACCTTTGTGCTGAAGGGCAGAAGGGCTGCGGCTGCCAAAACGGTGCGACGTCCAACTTTTCCGTCATCTCGACCGGAGCGCGAAGCGCGGAGTGGAGAGACCTCGTCAAGCGAAGACGAGGTCCCTCGACTACGCTTCGCTCCGCTCGGGATGACGGGGTGTTGTGTCATGTCACACCTTGAACAACTTCAAATAACGGGCCTTGATGTCGTCGGCCTGGTCGGCAACGGCGGCGGCGTCCTCGCGCAGGGTTTTTATGTCCGACAGCTTCTTGCGCTCAGGCCGGTCCTTGACCAGCGGGTGCACCGAGCGCAGGGCGCCGACCTCGACATTGAGTTGCTGCGCCTCGGCCGTCATCGACCAGGCGTAGAACAAACGCGCCGCATTGGGATTGGCTGCACGCGCCAGGACGGCCGACGGGCCGGTAACCAGCGGTGTACCCTCGACGGCATAGACCTCCTCGATCGGCTCGCCGCGCGACTGCAGCAGGTTCACCATGTACTCGGTGCCGTCGGCCATCACCACCCGCTCTCCGGCCGACACCTTCTTCGGCGGATCGGCGGCCGACTGGACCTGCATGACCTTCTGCTTGGCGAGCTTCTCGAAATAGGACCAGCCGAGATCGCGGCTGAGCTGCTGGGTCGCCGTCATGATGGTGCCGGAGTAGCCGGGATGCGCTTTGACGATCTTGCCCAACCACTTCGGCGCCAGAAGATCCATGAAGCCCTTGGGCGCGTCCTCGGCTTTCACCAGGTTGGTGTTGTAGGCGATCGGCGAGAGCGTGACGCGCCACGACGCATACATTCCGTCGGGATCCCAGTGCTCCTTGGGAAAGTACTTGGCGACTTCCTCAGGCAGGAACGAGGCCAGCATGGATTCGCGCTTCCAGATGATGAGATGCGCGGCGTCGGAGCTGTTCACCACGTCGCAATTGTAGATCTTGCTCTGATATTCCTGGCCGATGCGCTGGAAGATGCGTTCGGCGCCCGAGCGCTCGACCTTCATGCTCACGCCGGGATAGGCCGCCTCGAAGGCTTTCGCGATCTTCTCGGCCACCGGCAGGTCGACCGAGGTATACCAGGAGAGCTTGCCCTCCTTCTTCGCCGCCTCGATCAACGCTGGCGTGATCTTCTGCGGCTCGGGGGCAGCGCGCACCTGCACGGCATACGAACCAGCTGCGATCGCAGCCGAACCCGCCAGCACGCGGCGTCGCGTTACCGTCGCCATGTCATTCCTCCGCCAGCGCCCGGCATTGTTCCGCCGGCAGGTGCAGCCACACCGCCTGGCCCGGTGCGATGTTGCGGCCGGGCGGCGCCGTCACGCGCAGCTCGGTCTTGTCGTCGAGCGCCACGGTGTAGTCGCGCACCGAACCGAGGAAGACCTGCCGCGTCACGACGGCGGGCAGATGATTGTCGGCCGATTGCGGCTTCTCGTTGGCGATGGCGATCTCGTGCTGGCGCACCGACAGCGCCACCGGCCGCCCCGCCTGCAAGGGCCGCCCAGTCGTCCGCAACGGCGCGCCGGCGACCGTCACCCGCGCATCGTCGATCGCCGAGCCGCGCAGGATGTTGGAACCGCCGATGAAGCGGGCGACGAACTCCGAGCGTGGCCGGCCGTAGATCTCCTCCGGCGGCCCGAGCTGCTCGACCTTGCCGTGGTTCATGACGGCGATGAGGTCGGCCGTGGTCATGGCCTCGGCCTGGTCGTGGGTCACGTAGACGGTGGTGTAGCGGTACTGGTCGTGCAGGCGGCGGATCTCGAAACGCATCTCCTCGCGCAGGTTGGCGTCGAGGTTGCTGAGCGGCTCGTCGAGCAGCAGGGTCTCGGGCTCGACCACCAGCGCCCGGGCAAGCGACACGCGCTGCTGCTGGCCGCCCGACAGCTCGCCGGGATAGCGCTCGGCCAGCGCCTCGAGGCGGGTGGTCGACAGGATGGCCTTGAGCTTGGTGTCGATGATCGCCTTGTCGAGCTTCCGGATCCTGAGCCCATAGGCCACGTTCTCAGCCACCGTCATGTGCGGCCACAACGCGTAGCTCTGGAAGATCATGGACATGTTGCGACCTTCCGGGGGGACCGTGCGCTGGGGCGAGGACAGGACCTTGCCGCCGACCACGATTTCGCCTGCCGAGGGCTCGATGAAGCCCGCGATCAGGCGCAGCGTCGTGGTCTTGCCGCAGCCCGACGGGCCCAGCAGGCAGACCAGCTGGCCGTGTTCGATGCGCAAGGAGACATCTGCGACCGCGGCCGTTTCGCCATAGCGCTTGGTGAGGGCCTTCAGGTCAACTGCGGCCACGTTTCCTCCCTGCCGCACACCTTATTCAAATCGCCGGACGCGCGCTATATTGCCGGCCAAATCTGAAGGACCGATCCCATGCAGGAACAGAAAATCTACGGACGACGCGAGGGCGCCGTCGGCCATCTCGTATTCAACAACCCCGCCAAGTTGAATGCGGTGTCGCTCGACATGTGGGACGCCTTCGTCGGCATCCTGAAGGACTACGCCAAGGATCCCGAGGTGCGCTGCGTGGTGGTGAGCGGCGCCGGCGGCAAGGCCTTCGTGTCGGGCGCCGACATTTCCAAGTTCGAGAGCGAGCGCGCCAATGCCGAGGCGCAGGTCCGCTACGACGCCATCTCCAAGGAAGGCTACGAGGCGCTCTACGACTTCCCCAAGCCGACCATCGCCAAGATCACCGGCTACTGCATCGGCGGCGGAATGAACCTCGCCGCCTGCTGCGACCTGCGCTACTGCAACGACGGCGCGCGGTTCGGCGTGCCGGCCGCCAAGCTCGGGCTGGGCTACGGCTTCCTGCGCATCGAGCGGCTGTCGCGCATCATCGGCCTGTCCCGCGCCATGGAATTCCTTTTCACCGCCAAGCAGTACTCTGCTGCGGAAGCCTACGAGATGGGCCTGGTGAACGGCGTGGCGCCCGATGGCGAGCTCGATTCGATGGTCGCCAACATCACCAACGCCATCGCCCAGAACGCGCCGCTCACGATCGAGCTCGCCAAGGCCGCCGCGCGCGAGATCGCCAAGCCCGAGTCCAAGCAGGACCACAAGAAGCTCGAGACCATGGCCAAGGCCTGCTTCGACAGCGACGATTTCAAGGAAGGCCGCCGCGCTTTCATGGAAAAGAGGAAGCCGGCCTTCAAAGGACGTTGATATTTCCTCCCCAAGCGAAGCTTGGGGAGGTGTCCGCGCAGCGGACGGAGGGGTCATGAGTCATCGCTTAGACTCCTGACCTCTCCGTCGCCGTAGGACGGCGACACCTCCCCACGCTGCGCGTGGGGAGGAATGAAATCCAGCAAAGAGGAAACCGCCCATGACCGCCCTGCCCCTGTCCCACATCTCCGTCCTCGATCTGACGGCGCACCGCGCCGGGCCGACCGCGGTGCGCCAGCTCGCCGACTGGGGCGCGCATGTCATCAAGATCGAGGCGCCGGCCAACGAAGGCGCCGACGCCACCGGAAGCTCGCGCCATGGCTTCGACTTCCAGAACCTGCATCGCAACAAGAAGGCGATGACGCTGAACCTCAAGACGCCCGAGGGCCACGCGATCTTCATGAAGCTCGCGGCCAAGGCCGACGTCATCGTCGAGAACTACCGCTCCGACGTGAAGCATCGGCTGAAAGTCGACTACGACACCGTGGCCAAGATCAACCCGCGCATCGTCTACGGCTCGATCGCGGGGTTCGGCCAGAGCGGTCCCGACGCCGCGCGTCCCGGCGTCGACCAGATCGCCCAGGGCATGGGCGGCCTGATGTCGATCACCGGCGAGCCCGGCCGCGGGCCGATGCGCGTCGGCATCCCCATCGCCGATCTCACCTCGGGCCTGCTGCTGGCGCAGGGCATCATCCTCGCCCTCTACAATCGCGAGCGCACCGGCAAGGGCCAGTGGGTCCACACCTCGCTGATCGAGGCGCAGATCTTCATGCTCGACTTCCAGGCCTCGCGCTGGCTGATCAAGGGCGAGGTGCCCAAGCAGGCCGGCAACGACCATCCGACGGGCATCCCGACCGGCGTGTTCCCGACGGCCGATGGCCACATCAACATCGCCGCGTCCGGACAGAACCTGTGGCTGCGCTGCGCCACGGCGCTGGGCGCGCCCGAGCTGATAGACCATCCCGAGCATCTGACGGGACCGCTGCGCTCGCAGAACCGCAAGGCGGTGAACGAGCGGATCGCGGCAATCACCAAGACCAAGCCCTCGGCCTACTGGCTCGACGCCATGAACAAGGCGGGCGTGCCGTGCGGGCCGATCAACACCATCGACCAGACCTTCGCCGAGCCGCAGGTGAAGCACCTCGGCATCGCCCGGGCGGTCAAGCATCCCAAGCTCGGCGACATCAAGGTGGTCGGCCAGCCGATCAACCTGTCGGACGCGCCGCAGCCCAAGGAGCTGAAGCCGACGCCCGAGCTCGGCGAGCACACGGAGGAGGTGCTGGCGGGCCTGGGCTACGACGGCAAGGCGATCGCAGCTCTCAAGAGCAGCGGCGTCATCTGATGGCTGCAGCGAGGAAGGCCGCGCTGATCACCGGCGCGGGCCGCAACATCGGCCGCGCCTGCGTGCTGGGCCTGGCCGAGGACGGCTTCAACATCGTGCTCAACGGTTCTAGCGATCGCGCCGCCTGCGAGAGCGTCGCCAAGGAGGCGCAAAAACTCGGCGCCGAGACGCTGGTGATCATGGGCGACGTCGGCAAGCCCGAGGATTGCAAGCGCATCGCCGACGAGGCGATCGCGAAGTTCGGCGCGATCGATGCGCTGCTGAACAACGCAGCCCTGCGGCCCAACAAGCCGTTCCTCGAGATGACCGAGGCCGAATGGCGGCGCGTCCTCTCGGTCGACCTCGACGCCGCGGTGTGGCTGGCACGCGCCTGCCTGCCCGGCATGGTGCAGAAGGGTTGGGGCCGCATCGTCAACTTCACCGGCATGAACGCCATCCACGGCCATGCCGGCCGCACGCCGGTCTCGGTCGCCAAGCACGGCGTGTGGGGCCTCACCAAGGCGCTGGCGATGGAGTTCGGGCCGAAGAACGTCACCATCAACGCCATCTCGCCCGGCCCGATCGCGCCCGACAGCGAGGAGAAGAACGCCTCGGCGCAGGCGCGGGCGCAGACCGTGGCCCGCGTCCCGCTCGGCCGCATGGGCAAGCCAGTCGAGGTCGCCGCCGCGGCGCGGCTGCTGGTGTCGGACGCCGGCGGCTACATCAACGGGCAGATGATCCAGGTGAACGGCGGCGGTGCGACGTGACCCGTCACTCCATGGGCAGGCCGACCGTCCGCGCGATGCGGCTCCAGCGCTCGACCTCGCGGCCGACGAACTCGGTGAAGGCCTGGCGGCTCTGCAGGTCGGGCTCAGCCCCCTGGTCGCTCCAGATGTGCCTGATGCCCGGATCGGCGAGCGCCGCCTGGATGGCGCCATGCAACGTCTCGAGGATCGCCGCGGGCGTCGCCTTGGGCGCGAACAGGCCATACCAGGTGCTGACGTTGAAATCGGCGACGCCGGCCTGGGCGAAGGTCGGCACGTCGGGCAGCACGGCCTCACGCTTCGGCGCGGCGAGGGCGAGCGCGCGCAGGCGGCCTGACTGCACGTAGGAAGACACGGTGCTGAGCGGCGCGAAGGTGGCGTCGATCTGGCCCGCCATCATGTCCTGCAACGCCGGCCCGCCGCCGCGATACGGCACATGCGTCAGCTGGATGCCCGTGCGCTGCTGCAGCAGGACAATGGCCAGGTGCGGGATCGTGCCGAGGCCGGACGAACCGATGTTGATCGTCCCCGGCGACTTCCGCGCCAGCGCCAGGAAGCCTGAAAGATCCTTGGCGTCGATCTTGGCGGGATTGACGACCAGCGCCACCGGCACCTGGGCGAGGCCCGACACCGGCGCGAAGTCGCGCATCAGGTCGAAGCCCGATTCGGCATAGACGATCGAGGCGAAGGTCAGGCTGGGATTGACCACCAGCAGCGTACAGCCGTCGGGCTTGGAGCGCGCCGCGGTCATGCCGCCGATCGTGCCGCCGGCGCCGCCGCGATTCTCGACCACGACAGGCTGGCCCAGACGCTCGCCGACGAAGGCTGCGATCGGCCGGGCAAAGATGTCGTTCGAGCCGCCGGGCGGGAACGGCACGATCCAGTTCATCGGCCGCGACGGGAAGTCGGCGGCAAGACCGGCGGTGCCAGTGGCAAGAAGGCCGGCCAGCGTGGTTCGGCGAAGAAGGGTCACACGCTACTCCATCTTGATGTTGGCGGCCTTGGCAATGCGGCTCCAGCGCTCGCTGTCGGCGGCAACGAAGCGGGCGAAGTCGGCACGGCTCTCTGGCTCGACGCGCGCGCCCTGCTCGATCCACATCGCCTTGATCTTCTCTTCTTCCAGCGCGGCCTGCGTCGCGGCGTGCAGGCGGTCGAGGATGGCGTCGGGTGTCTTCCTGGGCGCGAACAGGCCGAACCAGATGGTGGCGCGGAAATCCGGCAGCCCCGCCTCGTCCATGGTCGGCACCTCGGGCAGCAAGGGCTCGCGGCGGCGGCTGGCGACGGCGAGCGCGCGCAGCTTGCCTGCCTTGACATGCGGGGCGATGGCGCCCGGCACGACAAAGGCGGCGGCGACCTGGCCCGCTAAAAGGTCCTGCAGCATCGGCGCGCCACCGCGATAGGGCACGTGGTTCAGCTTGGTGCCCGTCTTCTCCTCGAACAGGCCAATGGCGAGATGCGTCACGGTGCCGAGGCCGGCCGAGCCGACGTCGATGCTGCCGGGCGCCTTCTTCGCCGCCTCGATAAAAGCCGCGAGCGTCGCCACGTTGAGCTTGGCGGGATTGACCACCAGCACGTAGGGCACGCGGGCGACCGCGCTGATCGGCGCGAAGTCGCGGTCGAAGTCGAAGTCCGTCCTGGGATAGATGTCCGGCGCGTAGGTGAGCCCGGTGTCGCCCAGCAGCAGCGTGTAGCCATCAGCCGGCGCGCGGGCCGCCACGGCGGTGCTCACGGTGCCGCCGGCGCCGCTCTTGTTGTCGATCACGATCGACTGTTTCAAGCGATCGGCCATCGCCGCGGCGACGGGGCGCGCGAAGGTGTCGGAGCCGCCGCCCGCCGGATAGGGCACGATCATGGCGATGGTCTTGTCCGGCCAGTCCGCGGCCCGCGCGCCACCAGCCATGCCGGTTGCCATCAGTCCTGCGATCGCCGTGCGCCGTGAAAGATCGCTCATGCCGTCCCCAAATTTGCGGCAGCTTAGCGGCGCGTTTTGATCGTGGCCACCGCTCGCGCGCCCGCGCGGGTTGCGGTAATGTTGCAATCAACGGTCCTCCAAAAGGCCGGGAAAACGACAAGGGTGTCGGGAGGAAATCAGGAGGCATTCATGAGCCGTCTCAATGCTGTTGCTGCCGTGCTGGCAGCGAGCGTGGTTGCGTGGTCGGGTAATGCGTTCGCCCAGGCGAAGATCGTCGATGGGCCCGAGGTGAAATGGAAGCTCGCCGCCTGGGGCAAGCCGCGCGCGGCCACCCAGAACATCGAGACCTTGCGCAAGTTCATGGACGAGCGCACCGGCGGCAAGTTCAAGATCCAGATCGGCTATGAGAGCTTCGGCCAGCCCAAGGAGCTCTTGGACCTCCTGAAGGTCGGCAGCCTGGAGATGACCAACATCTGCGCCTCCTACCATCCGGAGAAGCTGCCGGTGTTCTCCGCCCTCGACCTGCCCTTCCTGCCGATCCAGGACACGGCGGTGCAGGAGAAGGTCCACATGGCCTTCTACAAGCACCCGCTGGTGGTGAAGGAGTTCGCCAGCTGGAACGCCATGCCATACCTGTCCTCGTTGCTGCCCAACAACGAGTTCGTCGGCCGCGGCAAGTCGCCCAAGAGCGTCGATGACTTCAAGGGCATGCGCGTGCGCGCGCTGGCCGGCATTGGCGCGGCAATGAGGAAGATCGGCGCCATCCCGACCTCGGTCGACGCAACCGAAGTCTACACCTCGCTCGAGCGCGGCACGGTCGACGCCGCGGCCTTCCCGGCGACCTACGCCCACCAGTCCTACCGCACCTACGAAGTGGGCAAGTGGTACACCACGAACATGGCGCTGGGCTCGGTCGGCTGCCCGACCCTGATCCATGTCGACCGCTGGGCCGAGCTGCCGCCGCAGTACAAGGCGCTGTTCGAGGAGGCGCGGCCGCTCGCCCACGTCGCGGTGAGGAAGGCCTATACCGAGGCCGACGAGAAGAACATCCCGCTGTTCAAGAAGAAGCTCGAGTTCCTGACCTTCAGCGCCGACGAGCTGGCGGCCTTCCGCAAGGCCGGCGGCGAGCCGGTGTGGGAGGAATGGGTCAAGATGCGTGAGGCCCAGGGCATCCCGGGCCGCGAGCTGTTGAACTTCCTGCTGACCCAGGCGGGCGTGACACCGAAGTCTTAGTCATACGCGGACCGCGGGCCTCTGGCCCGCTCATGATCGGAGCGCGGACCTGGAGTTCCGCGCTCCGTATGACCCAGCCCGACTACCCCGCCGTGTCGAGGATGAAGGTCACGATCTCCGGCCAGGCCGTCAGGCAGGCGATCGTGATGATGTCGGCGAAGATGAACGGCCAGATGCCGCGGAAGATGTCGGCCACCGAGATGTCGGGGCGCACGCCGTTCACCACGAACACCACCAGCCCGACCGGCGGCGACAGCGTGGCGATGCCGTTCAGCTTGACCAGGATGATGCCGAACCAGATCGGGTCGTAGCCCAGCGCCTCGATCACCGGAAACACCACGGGCA
>JAKFVH010000285.1 GCA_021732285.1 Reyranella sp.
CGTAGTTCATCATGTTGCCGCCCAGCTCATTGGTGAAGAAGTGCATGCCGAGCAGGCGATCGAGCGCCAGCAGGCCGCACGCCACGGTGAGCGCGGGGAAGGCAAAGGCCATCAGGATGGAGGTGCACAACGCCGTCCACACGAATGGCGTCATGCGCATCAGGGTCATGCCCGGCGCGCGCCGCTTGATGATGGTGACGACGAAATTGATGCCCGACAGCGTCGAGCCGACGCCGCTGATCAGCAGCGCCCAGATCCAGTAATCGACGCCGACGCCCGGGCTGTACTGGATGCCCGAATAGGGCGGGTAGCCCGTCCAGCCGGCCGTCGAGAACTTGCCGATCACCAGCGAGATCATGACCAGGCCCGCGCCCGAGGCGGCAAGCCAGAGGCTGAGCGAATTGAGGAACGGGAAGGCGACGTCGCGCGTGCCGATCTGCAGGGGCACGGCGATGTTCAGAAGACCCGTCATGAACGGCATGGCCATGAAGAAGATCATGATCGTGCCGTGCGAGCTGAAGATCTGGTCGAAATGCTCGGGCGGCAGGTAGCCGCCGCTGTTCAGCGCCATCGCCTGCTGGGCGCGCATCATGATGGCGTCGACGAAGCCGCGCAGCAGCATGATCAGCGCCAGGATGACGTACATGGCGCCGATGCGCTTGTGGTCGACGCTGGTCAGCCATTCGTTCCACAGATACATCCAGCCCTTGAGCCAGGTGATGATGATGGCAACCAGCAGCGCGCCGCCCACCACCATCGCAGCGCCGCTGGCGGCGATGGCGCTGTAGAGCGGCAGGGCCTCGATGGTCAGTCTTCCGAACATCCCTCTATCTCCGCGCCGGCGCCGTCGGCGTCTGGCCATGCGCCTGATGGCCGCCCGTGTATTTGTCGATGATGGTGTCGAAGAGTTTCGGCTCGACCGCCGAGTATTGGACGATGGGATTGAGCCGGCTGCGCTCGGCGAGCTTGGCGTATGTCGGCGGATCGAGCTTGCCCGGCGCCTGCTTGGCCTTGGCGACCCAGGCGTCGAAATCGGCCTGGCTCATCGCCACCACCTCGAAGAACTGGTCGGAGAAGCCGCCGCCCGAGTACTGCGTGTTGCGGCCGACGAACTTGCCGGGCTTGTCGGCCAGGATTTGCAGGCGGGTCTGCATGCCGGCCATGGCGTAGATCTGGCCGGCCAGGGCCGGCACGTAGAAGGAGTTCATCACCGTGTCGGAGGTGATGCGCAGGCTGATCGGCCGCCCGGCCGGGATGGCGAGCTGGTTCACCGAGGCGACACCCTGCTCGGGATAGATGAACAGCCACTTCCAGTCCTGGGCCACGACCTGGACGTCGAGCGGCGGGTTGGTGGAGGCGATCTCGCGATAGGGATCGAGCTTGTGGGTGCTGCGCCACAGCAGCACGGCGACGGCGATGACGATCAGCGCCGGGATCAGCCAGACCACGGCGTCGACCTTGACCGAATAGGCCCAGGTCGGCTCATAGCGGGCGCTGCCGCGCGCGCGATAGCGCCAGGCGAACCAGAACGCCATGACGATGATCGGCACGACCACCAGCATCATGACGGTGAAGGCGTCGATCATCAGGCCGCGTTCGGCGTCGGCGATCGGGCCCTTGGGATTGAGGACGACCATGCGATCGCAGCCGCCGGCCAGGACAGCCAGCAGCGCAACCGCGGCGCAACGTATTGTAACGACTGCCTGCTTCACTCCCCCGCCCGCACCGATAATTAAGCAGTGGGGGTTAGATTGAAGCTACATCTTGTGTTGGGCAAATGAATCTTTTGCCCGCTCACGCACAGCTATCGGCACGCCAGTCGAAGGGAGTCTTGGAAGCGCGCAGGAAGGCCGCCAGCCATGAGCTGCCCAATGCATAATTCGCCTTGGTCGTCTGCCGGCTGGTGACGATGTAGGTGTTGATGCCGACGACACGGCCGCAGGAATCGATCAGCGGCCCGCCCGAATTGCCGGCCGAGATGTCGGCCGAATGCAGCACCATGGGCGTGTTGCGCTCCTTGTTCTGGATCGCGCTCACCGTGCCCTTGGTCAGCACGACCTCGGGCGCGGCCTTGAGGTCGCCCGCCAGCAGGCGGCGCAGGTTGCGGTCCTGGGCAATGGCGATCGACGGATAGCCCGCGGCGACCACGTCGCTCAGCGCCGCCGGCTCGGCCGCCACCGGCAGCGGGCGCACGCTGCCCGCCGGGACGTCGTCGACCTTGATGACTGCAAAATCCGCCTGGCCCGGCTGGGACGTCGCCACCACGGTGCCGATGTAGCCGGTCTTGAGATGCTTGCTCAGCACCAGCGCCTCGGTGCCGGGTGCGGCGCGGGCGACGACGTGGTGGTTGGTGACGACATAGTTGGGGGCAACAAAAAAGCCGGAGCCGCTGTCGCCTCCGGCCGAGACCACCAGGACGGTGGCTTGCTCGAGCGCTTGTGCCAGGCCGGCAGCCGCCATCTTGGTCGCCTTGCCTCCCGCCTGCGGCAGATCCATCGACGCCGCGGCCGGTGTGACCTTTCCGGGGCCAGGTCCGGAGCCAGGCGGCGCCTCGGTCTTGCGCTCGGGCAGCGCGCCGGCCGGCGCCGGCGAGGCGGGCGCCTTGCCCAGCGGATCCTTGATGGTGCAGACGTCGGTCTTGAGCCGCTCCTTCAGGAGCGCGATCTGGTCCTCGATCTGCTTGTTGGCGGCCTTCTGCTTCTCGATCTGCTCTTCCAGCGCCTTGACCTGCGCCTGATCGGGACCCGGCGGGGCGGGCGGCGCTGGCGGCGCGGGCAGCTGCACCGCGACATTCACGATCGGGCGATAGAACAGGTACCAGCCCAGCGCGAGGCCGGCGGCCAGCAGCAGGAAGCCGCCGACCAGGCCGCCCAGAATCAGCGGCCAGCGGGCTCTCGGACGTTCTTCAGGCGACGGCGCGTTCTCGGCCATGGATAGAAGTGGGCTCCCGGGAAAGAATGCAGTCAATACTGCCCGGGAGGCGGAATTTGGGCACTGCGGAGCCCCTTGCATGGCCCCGCGGACGGTATAAGTGTATATGCACTGAATTCCGATTCCTCATGCTCCTCTCCCCCGCTAGGGGGAGAGGTTGGGTGAGGGGGCAGCGCACGTCGATTCCCCCTCACCTAGCCTCTCCCCCTAGCGGGGGAGAGGAACATGAGGCTACGGTCAGTTGGTAGCGAAGGAGAGTTCCATGACGGCCTGCATCGTCGGATGGTCCCACGGCAAGTTCGGCAAGCTCGATGGCGAGACCAGCGAATCGCTGATCGTGAAGGCGGCGACCGAGGCCATCGCCCATGCCGGCATCGAGCCCAAGGACGTCGACGTGATCTACGTCGGCAACATGAATGGCGGCTTCGTGCGCCAGGAGTTCCATTCCTCGCTCGCCCTGCAGACCCATCCCGACCTGCGCTTCAAGCCTTCGACGCGCGTGGAGAACGCCTGTGCGACCGGCTCGGCCGCGATCCACATGGGCCTGAACACGCTG
This sequence comes from Reyranella sp., assembly GCA_021732285.1. Lineage (GTDB taxonomy): Bacteria > Pseudomonadota > Alphaproteobacteria > Reyranellales > Reyranellaceae > Reyranella. The sequence continues at coordinate 3,488 of JAKFVH010000285.1, forward strand.
GCGGCCGGCAAGGCGCGCTTCGTGCTGGTGGTCGGCGTCGAGAAGATGACCGAGCTCAACTCCGCCCAGGCCGGCGAGGTGCTGATCAAGGCCTCGTACGTCGCCGAGGAAGCCAATATCGAGGCGGGCTTCGCCGGCATCTTCGGCAAGATCACCTCGGCCTACTTCCAGCGCTACGGCGACAAGTCGGACGCGCTCGCCAAGATCGCGGTCAAGGCGCACAAGAACGGCGCTAAAAACCCCTATGCGCACTTCCAGAAGGAGTTCGCCTACGAGTTCTGCCGCACGCCCTCGGACAAGAACCCGTTCGTGGCGGGACCGCTGAAGCGCACCGACTGCTCGCCGGTGACCGACGGCGCGGCCGCCGTGATCCTGACCGACGTCACCACGGCGCTCGGCATGAAGCAGGCGATCGCCTTCCGCGCCGCCGAGCAGGTCAACGACTTCCTGCCCATGAGCAAGCGCGACATCATCAAGTTCGAGGGCCCGGCGCTCGCCTGGAAGAAGGCGCTGGCGTCGGCCCGCCTCGACCTGCTCGATCTCTCGTTCGTGGAGAGCCACGACTGCTTCACCTCGGCCGAGCTGATCGAGTACGAGGCGATGGGCCTCGCCGCACCCGGCGAGGGCGAGCGGGCCATCCACGAAGGCTGGGTCGAGCGCGACGGCAAGCTGCCGGTCAACGTCTCGGGCGGCCTCAAGGCCAAGGGCCATCCGGTCGGCGCCACCGGCGTCAGCATGCACGTGATGACGGCCATGCAGCTCTCGGGCACGGCACCCGGTGCGCTGCAGCTGCCCAAGGCCAGGATCGGCGGCGTGTTCAACATGGGTGGCGCTGCCGTCGCCAACTACGTCAGCATCTTGGAGCCGCTGCGCTGATCAAGTCGCAACGACCTCGATCTCGCCCTCGATCAGGCGGTTGAGGTCTTTTATGCGGTCGGGCGATAACTCGTGGCGGGCCGCCTGCGGGTCGCTCGCCACGTCCGTCAGGAAAACGTGCGCCTTCACCTTGAAGCGCACCATCGCTGCCAGTCCTTCGCCCGTCATCAGCCACTGACTATCGGCGTCGCCGATTCCGCTCGGCGCCGCACTTAGGAGACGAAGCGTTCGCTGTCCCATCGGGAGTGCGCGATAACCGGCACTCTCGATGGCGGCAAGCTCTTCCGCCGTCACTGCCAGGTGGAGCAGCAACTTGCCGAAGGGTTGATGATGGCGACGACGGTGCTCGGCCCACCAATCGTTCTGCCATTCGTCGTAGCCCAGCAGCATGCCTTCGAGGCGCTCGAAGCTGTCGTTCCAGCCTGACTTCCGCGACGCTTCGGCAACGAGCTTCCACGCCGGGATACGCCATTCAGGTACGGCGGCTCGCGGATACTGGTCCATTTGGTGAGACGGGTGACACGTCCGCCTGGATCGAACGCCAGACCGAAACGATGATTGATGGTATCGAGATCGCCCGGATCGAGGGTGTAGTGCATCTCGAGCTCGGGATCCTCCGCCGCCGCCGCGCCCAGCAGGGATCGCAATTCTTCCAGGCGCTCGACCAAGAACATCGTCTCGAACGCAGGATGGCCATAGTCCGGATCGACGGCTTGCAAGATGAAGCGATGAGGTTGCATCCTGTCACAGGGAGCACCTTTTGGCGGGCAGGGAAAGCTACCGATGCGGGAAATCGGCCATCGTGAAAGCGACGCCATCCTCGGCGCCATGCGCCAGGTGGCGCTGGCCGGCGGTCACGCGATCTCCGACGCCGACACCACGAGCGTGCTTGCGGCCGGCCGCTATCTGCTGCGCCGCCGCGACCTTCTAGACATCGGCACACTGCCGGCCGTCGAGCCGAGCGATCTCGTGGCAGCGCTCAGGACAGACCCCGAGCTGGCGCGCGAGGCGGTGAAGTATCTCGCCGTCATGGCGCTGATCGACGGCACGCTCGACCATCGCAAGCTGGCGCGCGTGCTGGAGTATTCGCGCGCCCTCGACATCGAGGCCGACTATCTCACCGACCTGGTCGAGGCGGCATCGGGTCACCTCGCCTGGACCATCGCCGATCTCAATCGCAAGAACTTCGACAGCATCCTCAGCCGCTCGTCCGAGGGCCTCGACCCGGATACCTGGATCCTGCCCTATCGCGGCGACAAGGCTGACCCGGCCCTGGTCGCGCGCTACGAGGCGCTGGGCCAGCTGCCGCCGAACACCTTCGGCAAGGCGCTGTGGGACTTCGACAAGCAGAACGGCTATGCCTTCCCGGGAGACCCCAAGGCGCTCAACGCCGCTTTCGGCACGGCGCACGACGCGACTCACGTCATCTCCGGCTATGACACCAGCTCGCGCGGCGAGATCCTGGTCTCGACCTTCACCGCGTCCATGCATCCCGTGAACCCCATGAGCGGCCACATCCTGCTGGTGCTGTTCATCTTCCATCTCGGCGTGCAGCTGAACGACGTCGGCAACACGGCCAAGGGCGGCCTCGACCCCGACGAGTTCTGGCATGCCTGGGCGCGTGGCGCGGAGATGACCGTCGATATCTTCGATCCCAAGTGGAACGTGTGGGACTGGGTCGAGAAGGACCTCGAGGACCTGCGGCGCGAGTGGAACGTCACGCCGGCCGGTAGGCAGGGCTGAGGGCCGGTCGCCCACCTGTCTTGGTGCTTCCGGACGCTGTATACTGCTCGCCATGACACCCGACGATTTTTTCAGGAGGATAGAGCCTTATCGCCACGAGTTGGCGAGCGCGGGTGTGCGCCGGTTGGGGGTGTACGGATCCGTGGCGCGTGGCGAGGCGAGGCAGGACAGCGACGTCGATGTCCTCGTCGAGTTCGACCGGACCCCAGACCTTTTCGAGCTTGCTGCTCTTAGAGAACGGCTTGCTGAAATTCTTGGACGTCCAGTGGACCTTGCCACGCCACAGGGATTGAAGCCGAGACTGCGCGATCGGATCCTTCACGAAGTGCGCTATGCCGCGTGATCGTTCGGCGGACTTGCTGAACGACATTCTAGCCTTCATCGACCGCATTGAAAGCTGGACACCGCCAAACCCCACAACAGAAGCCGGCGTGGACGAGAAAACTCTCTATGCGGTGCTTCACGCATTGCAATACATCGGCGAAGCGGTGTCCCGACTGCCCGTAGAAGTCACGAACCTGGCACCACAGGTTCCTTGGCAGAAGATCAAAGCGATGCGCAATCTGATTGCTCACGATTATGCCGGCATCGAAGCGGCAGTCGTGTGGCAGACCGTGGAGCACCGGTTGCCGGAGTTGCGCATCGCTATTGAAGGCATATTGAAGCGTCTACCCTGAGCGGTGACGGATCACGGCGATCAGGTCTTTGGGCTGCCACCTTCATTCTTGGTGTTTCGTGCAAACATCCCCTCGCCACCGGCGGGTGGAAGCGGCTCGCCAGGGCTGCGCGGCCGCGTGTCTTTGCGATAGAGGTGCCAGGCGACGCCGCCGACACCAACCATCGCGACCAGGACCAACGCTTCGTAAAGCGACATTGGTGGTCAGACCACCGGGCTCGCGCCGCCGTCGACGTTGATCGCCACGCCGGTGATGAACGAGCCCGCGTCAGAGCACAGGAAGCAGGCCATGCGCGCGAACTCTTCAGATTTGCCCATGCGACCCAGTGGGATGCGGCCCTTGGCCATGGCGGCGGTGAACTCCTGGTAGCTCTTGCCGTCGTTGGCGGCCTTGTGGCGGCGCTGCCACTGGTCGCTTTCGATCAGGCCGACCAGCATGGCGTTGACCAGCACGCCGTGCTGCGCGTTCTCCTGGCTGAGCGCCTTGGTGAGCGCAAGGCCGGCGGCGCGGCTGACGCTGGTCGGCGTCGAGTTGGCGTTGGGCGCCTTGGCGCCGATGTTCAGCACGTTGACGATGCGGCCCCATTTGCGCTCGCGCATGCCCGGCAACGCGGCGCGGCAGAGCCGGATCGCGGCGAACAGCTTGAGATCGAGATCGCCCTGCCAGTCCTCGTCGGTCACCGTGTCGAAGGCCTTGGCATGGCTGATGCCGGCATTGTTGACCACGATGTCGACCTTGCCGAAATCGGCCACGACCTTCTTGAAGGTGTCGGCAATCGGCTCGGCCTTCGACACGTCGCAGGAATAGGCCTCGAACTTGCCGTTGGTCTTGCCCGCCGCCTTGACGACCTCGGCCTTGGCCTCGGCCAGCACATCGGCCTTGCGCGCCAGCATCGCCACCGAACCGCCCGAAGCCGCGAATTCCTTGGCCATTGCCAGGCCCAGACCCGTGCTCGCACCGGTGATCACCGCCACGCGGCCGTCCATACGTACGTCCATTGTTTCCCCCTCTGATGGTCCGGAAAATCTATCGGCGAAGTGTAGCGATTGCAGCCAGCACGCGCTCGGGGGTCGCCGGCGCATCGAGCCGCACTGCGGTCTTGTGATCGCCGACCGCTGCGATCGCGTCCTTGAGCGCCGTCCATACCGCGGTGGCGAGCAGCAGCGGCGGCTCGCCGACAGCCTTGGAGCGGAAGATCGTGGCCTCGCGTGAGGGCGCGTTGTCCAGCATCTTCACGTTAAAGACGGCCGGCACATCGCGGCTGCCCGGGATCTTGTAGGTCGAGGGCCCGATGGTGCGCAGCCGGCCCTGCTTGTCCCACCACAGCTCCTCGCAGGTGAGCCAGCCCTGGCCTTGCACGAAGGCGCCCTCGATCTGGCCGAGATCGATGGCGGGATTGAGCGAGGCGCCGCAGTCCTGCACCAGGTCGGCGCGCAGCACGCGGCTTTCGCCCGTGAGCGTGTCGATCGCGACCTCGGCCATCGCCGCACCGAAGGAGAAATAGAAGAACGGATGGCCGCGCATGGTGGCGCCATCCCAATGGACCTTGGGCGTCTTGTAGAAGCCGGTGGACGACAGCGACACGCGGCCGAGATAGCAGAGCTTCGCCATCTCGCCGAAGCTCATCACCTGGTTGCTGCCTGGCTTGGCAATGCGCACGTTGCCGTCGGCGAACTCGATGTCGGTTGGAGCGACGCCGAAATGCTCGGCGGCAAACGCAACCATGCGCCGCTTGATGGTGTTGGCCGCCTCCCACGCCGCCCAGCCGTTGAGGTCCGAGCCGGTCGAGGCCGCGGTCGGCGAGGTGTTGGGCACCTCGGCGGTCGAGGTGGCGCTGGGCCGGATGCGGTCGATGTCGACCTTGAAGACCTCGGCCACGACCTGCGCCACCTTGATGAACAGCCCCTGCCCCATCTCGGTGCCGCCATGGTTCAGGCGGATCGAGCCGTCGGTGTAGACGTGCACCAGCGCGCCCGCCTGGTTCATGTGCGGGATGTTGAAGGAGATGCCGAACTTCAACGGGAACAGGCCGAGCCCGCGCTTCAGCACCGGGTTGGCCTTGTTGAAGGCGTCGACCTCGGCACGCCGGCGCTCCCACTCGCCCAGCTGCTTCACTTCGGCCCAGCAGCGCGCCAGGTGGTTCTCGTCGACCTTCTGGCCGTACGGCGTCTCGTCGCCGGCCGGGCCGTAGAAATTGAGCGCGCGGATCTCGTTGGCGTCGCGGCCGAGATGGCGGGCGATGCGGTCGAGCGCATCCTCCATCACCAGCACGCCCTGCGGCCCGCCGAAGCCGCGGAACGCCGTGTTCGACTGCTTGTTGGTGCGGCAGGAATAGCCGACCGCGCGGACGTGCGGGATCCAGTAGGCGTTGTCGACGTGGGTGAGCGCGCGCGCCACCACGCCCGGCGTCATGTCGAGGCTCCAGCCGGCGTCGGCCGCCAGCGACGCGTCGAGCGCCAGCACGCGGCCCTCGTCGTCGAAGCCCACCGTGTAGCGATAGTCGAAGCCGTGGCGCTTGCCGGTGGCGATGATGTCGATCTCGCGCGGCAGGCGCAGTTTGACCGGCCTGCCGGTCTTGGCGGCAGCCAGCGCCGCGGCCGCCGCGACCCACGAGGCGTTGCTCTCCTTGCCGCCGAAGCCGCCGCCCAGGCGGCGAACCATCGTGGTCACGCGATTGTACTCGCAGCCCAGCACCTGGGCGCAGACATGCTGGACCTCGGTCGGGTGCTGGGTCGAGGAGTGCACGATGAGGTCGCCGTCCTCGCCCGGCAGGGCGAAGGCGATCTGGCCTTCGAGGTAAAAATGTTCCTGGCCGCCGACGCTGAACTCAGCGGTGAGCGTGTGCGGTGCGCTCTTCAACGCCGCATCGGGATCGCCGCGCAGGATGGTCGACGGCGCCTGGACGTAGGCCTGCTTTGCCAACGCCGTCTGGACATCGAGGATCGCCTCGGTCGGCTCGATGTCGAGTTTTACCCGTTCGGCTGCGACACGCGCTGCGTCGAGGGAATGGGCCACCACCAGGGCCACCGGCTGGCCGGCGTGTTCGGCTTTGTCCTCGGCGAACAACGGTTCCTGCTTGCCGGGGCTCGCGATGTTGTTGAGGCCGGGAATGTCGCCCGCGGCAAACACCGCGACGACGCCGGGCGACGATGCCGCCGGCGACAAGTCGAGCTTCCTGAGACGCCCGCTGGCGATCGGGCTCAGCACCAGCGCGGCATGCAGCGTGCCGGGCGGCTCGGCGATGTCGTCGATATAGAGCGCCTGGCCGGTGACGTGTTTCAGCGCGCTGTCGTGGCGCTGCGCGGTATGGACCTGGCCTTTCATAGCGCCTCGACTTCCACGGCCTGGCCGGGCGAGCTGACGCGCAGCTCGAGACGGCGCAGGAGATTTTTAGCAGCCTGCAGCCGATAGGCCGCGCTGCCGCGCCAGTCGTCGATCGGCTTGAACTCGCTCTCGACGGCAGCGATCGCGGCGGCAAAACCATCCTTCTTGAGCGCCGCTTCGACGGCCAGTGCGCGCTTGGGAGTCGCGGCCATGCCGCCGAGGGCGATGCGCGCGTCTTCCACGCGACCGGACCTGATCTTCAGCCGATAGCCGGCCGCGACAGTCGAGATGTCCTGGTCGCGACGCTTGGAGAGCTTGTCGCAGAAGAACACTTCGTTCGACCACAGCTTCGGGACCGTGATGCTTTCGATGACCTCGTCGGCAGCGAGCGCCGTCTTGCGATAGTCGAGGAAGAAATCCTCCAGCGGCAGCTCGCGTGAACCACGGGCCGACGTGAGCTTGAGCCTGGCCTCGAGCGCAATCAGCACCGGCGGCATATCGCCGATCGGCGAGGCCGTGCCGATGTTGCCGCCCAGCGTGCCCATGGTGCGGATCTGACGCGAGCCCAGCCGCGCGAGATAAGTCTTCAGCGCCGGATAGTTGGCGATCAGCGCCGGCATGGCCCGCGCGTAACTCGCCGCGGCGCCGATGGTCACCTGCTTGTCGGTCTCGCTGACGGCCGTGAGCTCGGGCACGTGCGCGACGTGGATGACGGCGGCCGGCGGCTTGCGCGACCGGCTGGCCAAAAGGCCGAGATCGGTGGCGCCCGCCAGCAGCAGCACCTCGGGGTATTTGGCGCGCAAGGCCAGAAGCTCGGCGAGCGAACGTGGCGCATGGAAGCTGCCGTCGAAGCTCGCCGATCCGGCGCGCGCCGGCACTTGCGGCGCGGGCTCGACGGCGAGGCCCGCGACCTTGGTCATGGCGTCGACGATCGGCCGGTAGCCGGTGCAGCGGCAGAGATTGCCGGCCAGCGCATCGTGGATGGTGTCGAGCTCGGCCTTCTCGCCGCCCGCCGCGAAGGCATAGGCCGACATCACGAAACCCGGCGTGCAGAAGCCGCATTGCGTGGCATCGGACTCCGCCATCGCCACCTGCACGGCATGCGGCGCGCCGCCCGGGCCGTGCAGGCCTTCGACGGTCCGCACCGCCTGGCCGTCGATCTGGCCTAAAAGCGCGATGCAGGAATTCATCGCCTCGCGCTGGCCGTCGCTGCGCTCGAGCACGACGGTGCAGGCGCCGCAATCGCCCTCGGCACAGCCCTCCTTGGTGCCCCGGAGGCCGCGATGCTCGCGCAGCCAGTCGAGCAAGGTCGTCATCGGCGAGAGGCCGTCGAGCTCCACCGGCTGGTCGTTGAGGACAAAACGTATGCGGTCCGCCATGCGAATGACTGTGATCGTGGTGTTCTTTATGCGCAAGCGGTTGCCTCGCCCAGGGCGGCATGATGCACTTCGCCTGCCACAGCAAGAGCGCAAAAAATGGATCCCTACCGGTTCAGCTACTCCCCCGTCGTCGAGCGACCGAAGCTTTCCTGGCCCAATGGTGCGCGGGTCGCCGTGTGGGTCTGCCCGAATATCGAGCACTACGAATATCTCCCCGCCGAGGTGCGGGTGCGCAATCCCTGGCCGCGCATGCCCCATCCCGACGTTTTAGGCTATGGCGGCCGCGACTACGGCAATCGCATCGGCCTGTGGCGTATGTTCGAGGTCTTGGACAAGCACAGCGTCCGCTGCACGGTGTCGCTGTCGATGTCGGTGATCGAGATGTATCCCGAGATCCTGGAGGCCATGGAAGCGCGGCGCTGGGAGTACATGAGCCACGGCTACTTCAACACGCGCTACCACTGGGGCTACAGCGAGCAGGAGGAGCGCGAGGTCATCGAGCACAGCAAGGCGACGCACCTCCGACTCACCGGCCGCAAGCTGCGCGGCTGGTTCTCGCCAGCCGTCTCCAACACGCTCAATACGCCCGACCTCGTGCGCGAGGCCGGCCTGGAATACATCTGCGACTTCTATCACGACGACCAGCCGACGCCGCTCGCCACCAAGCACGGCACGCTGATCCACGTGCCCTACACGATGGATCTCAACGACTCACTGATCTACCGCCAGCCGGTCGAGGCCGAGGAATTCGCCCAGATGATCGTCGACCACTTCGACACGGTCTATCGCGAGGGCAGCGAGAATGGCCGCGTCATGTGCATTGCGCTCCATCCCTACATGATGGGGGCGCCGCATAGGCTGAAGCATCTCGACCGGGCGCTGGGCTACATCCGCAAGCACAAGGACGCCTGGGTCGCCACCGCCGAGGAGATTTTAGACTGGTATGTCGCCAACGGGCTAAAACCCTTCCAGCAGCATCTCGGGAAGGAGGCGTGACATGACCGCATCCGTTCCCAAGAACCCACCGCCGCTCAAGCCCGGGATGGACAATCCCTGGTACGACTACGTGCCCTTCCCGCAGCGGCCCAAGCTCGCCTGGCCGCGCAATGCGCGCGTCGGCTGGTTCGTGCTGCTGCATCTCGAATACTGGGAGCTGCTGCCCGACGAGAAGAGCCACAAGGATCCGCGCCATGTCGGCGAGTTCGGCAGCTTCGTGCCCGACTATCGCACCTGGACGCAGCGCGAATACGGCAACCGCACCGGCATCTTCCGCGTGCTCGACGTGCTCGACCGCTATCAGGTACGGGCCGGCGTGGCGGTGAACGCCATGGCGGCCGAGCGCTATCCCTATCTCATCGAGCAGTTCAAGAAGCGCAAATACGAGTTCATCGCCCACGGCCATTCGGCCAACCGCATGATCACGTCGAAGATGAGCGAGGCCGAAGAGAAGGCCGAGATCGCCGAGGCGATCGGCGCCATCGAGAAGGCGGCGGGCGTGCGGCCCAAGGGCTGGCTGGGCCAGGACTACGGCGAAAGCCAGCGCACGCCGGAGCTTCTAGCGGATGCCGGCCTCGACTACGTCCTCGACTGGCCGAACGACGACCAGCCCTATCCGATGAAGGTCGGCAAGCCGTTCGTGTCGATGCCCAACCAACCGGAATGGGACGACGTGCAGCAGCTCCTGCTGCGGCGCATTCCCACGCCGCGCTATCCCGATCTGGTCGGCGAGGCCTTCGAGCTGCTGCACCAGGAAGGCGGCCAGGTCTTCAACCTCTCGGTCCATCCCTGGCTGATGGGCACGCCGCATCGCATAAAATATCTCGACGAGGCGCTGCGCCGCATCGAGCGCTTCGGCAACGTCTGGCAGGCGACGCCCGGCGAGATCGCAGCGCACTACATGGAAACGATGATGGGTTGATGCTGGGGGCGCGCCACTAGAGACGGAGCGAAGCTCCGTCGTAAGTGGCGCGTCATGGTCTTCTGGACCGCGAGCTTCCAGCTCGCTCATGACTCATGAGCGCGCAAGATGCGCGCGGTCCGGAAGAGCATGAGAAGACGCGCCACTGGAGTGGCGCGCGCCCAGCCTAGACGGCTTCGCCCGCCGCCCAGCCGCTCGACCATGCCCATTGGAAATTGTAGCCGCCCAGCCAGCCGGTGACGTCGACGGCTTCGCCGATCACGAACAGACCGGGCACCTTCTTGGCTTCCATGGTGCGCGACGACAGCTCATCGGTGTCGACGCCGCCCACCGTGACCTCGGCCTTGGCATAGCCCTCGGTGCCGCTCGGCACGATCTTCCAGGCTTTCAGCCGCTCCGCCTGCGCATCGAGATCGCGGTCGCGCAAATTCGCCATCGTGCCTTCAGCTGCAAGGTGTTGCGCCAGACGCTGCGGCAGCACTTCAGCAAGCACCGTGCGCAGTTCCGCCTTGGGCCGCGTGCGCTTGCGGTCCTTGAGGAAGGACGCGGCATCGGTGTCAGGCACGAGGTCGATCACGATCTCCTGCCCGTCACGCCAATATGACGAGATCTGCAGGATCGCCGGCCCCGACAGGCCTCGGTGCGTGAACAGCATGGCCTCGCGGAAGCTTATGCGGCCAAGCCGCGTCGCCACCTCCAGCGACACGCCGCTCAGCTCCGGTACCTTCAGCGTCAGCGGCACCAGGGCGGGCCGCGTCTCGGTGAGCTCGAGCCCGAAGCGGCGAGCGGTGTCATGCGCAAAAGCCGTCGCGCCCATCTTGGGAATCGACAAGCCGCCCGTCGCGAGCACCAGCGACTGCGAGGCGAACGCGCCGCGGTCCGTCGCCACGGTGAAACGATCGGCCTTGTCGATGCCGGTGATGCGGTGCGCCACCTTCACCTCGACGCCGACGGCGGCGCATTCCGCCAGCAGCATGGCCACGATCTGCCGCGCCGAGCCGTCGCAGAAGAGCTGGCCCAGCGTCTTCTCGTGCCAGGCAATGCGATGCTTGCCGACCAGGGCGATGAAGTCATGCTGGGTGTAGCGCGCCAGCGCCGACTTGCAGAAATGCGGGTTTTTAGACAGGAACGCCTCGGGCTGGCTGCCGAGGTTGGTGAAATTGCAGCGCCCGCCGCCCGAGATCAGGATCTTCTTGCCGACCTTGTCGGCGTGCTCCAGCACCAGCACGCGCCGTCCGCGCTGGCCGGCGCGCAGCGCACACATCAAGCCGGCGGCGCCGCCGCCTGCGACGATGACGTCATAAAGCTGGCTCACGCCATCATCGTCCTCACGATCCAGAGGCCGAACACCAGACCGGCGATCGCGCCGGCCACCGAGCCGCCGACATAGAGCGCCGCCAGCAAGGGCTCCTGGCGTTCCCACAACAGCACGGCGTCGAGCGAATAGGCCGAGAAGGTCGTGTAGCCGCCCAGGATGCCGGTGGTGAGGAACAGCCGTATGTGGTCGGTGGGATCCGAGCGGTGGACGAACCAGCCGGCGACCAGGCCCATCACCAGCGAGCCCGAGATGTTGATCAGGAAGGTGTGCCAGGGAAAGTGCGTGCCCATGTGGCGCGCCACCCAGATGTTCATGCCGTGCCGGATCGCCCCGCCGACACCCGCCCCCACGAACACCACCAGATATCCCATCATCGCCGGCCGCCTCCGAAGCGCGTCTTCCAGTCGAGCACCGCGGTCTTGTAGGGCAGCGCCGTCGCCTCGTACACGCCGCGCGCCACCGCGCGAGCAAGGCAATCGGCCGCCGCCGTGCCGAGCTCGGTCAGAACCGGTGGCTCCCCACCTGGACCGGCGCGGCCGGTCGACGCCGCGAACACCGTGTCGCCGTCGTTGGGCGCGTGCACGGGCCTGAGCGCCTTCGACAGGCCGTCGTTGGCCATGATGGCGAGCCGCTTGCACTCGGCCTTGGTGAGCCTGGCGTCGGTCGCGACCATGGCGATGGTGGTCGCCGTGGCCGGCGCCGGCTGGCCCTTGAAGCGCACGGCAAGTGCCTCGGTGGAAATCTTCTGCGGCCAGCCCAGGCCGCCGAACTCATCGCCCTGCTCGTAGGGCGCGGCCCAGAAATGCGGCCCGTCGCCGATCAAAGTGGAACCGACCGCGTTCACTGCGGCCAATGCACCGACGGTGAAGCCCTGTCGCGTGCGCGTGCTTGCCGAGCCCAACCCGCCCTTCGAGGTGACCGTGGTCGCGCCGTAGCCCGCGCCCACTGTACCCAGCGCAAAATCCTGCGAAGCCGCGAGCGTGGCATCGCGGCCGAGATCCCAGTACGGCGGACGCTTGTCCACGGGTGCCGTCAGCCAGTCCTTCTCGCCGCCGTTTAGAAGGTCGAACAGGATGGCCTGCACCGCGACCGGCAAGGCGAGATCGCCGAACTGCGCACCCTTGCCCTGGCGACAGAGCACGGCGCTGACACCGCCCGCGGCATCGAGACCATAGAGCGAGCCGCCCGACAGAACGATGGCGTCGATCATGCCGCGCGTCATCTCGGGCTCGAGCAGGGTGACGGCGCGATCGCCCGGCGCACCGCCCAACGTCGCCACGCTCGCCACCACGCTCTGCTCGAACACCGCCACGGTGACGCCGGTCGCGGCGCGCACGTCGTGGGCGTTGCCGACCAGGATGCCGGGCACGTCGGTCAAAAGGTTCCTCACGTCAGGTGCTCACCGCCATTCACATGGATGGTCTGGCCGGTGATGAAGGTGCCCTGCGGCCCGACCAGCAGGCGCACCATGGCGGCGATCTCGTCGACCGTGCCGAAGCGCTTCAGCGGAATGGGCCGGTTCATGCGGCTTGCCGGCGCGGGTCCTGCCGCCGCCGCGCGCGCGGTTTCGATGGCGCCGGGCGCCAGGGCATTGCAGGTGATGCGGTGCGGCGCCAGTTCGACGGCGAGCGCGCGCATCAGCCCTTCGAGGCCCGACTTCGACGCCGAGACGTGGCAGCGGTTGGGCGTGCCGACATGGGTCGAGACGCCGGAGATCGCCACGAAGGCGCCGCCCTGGCCCTTGGCCACCATCTGCGGAATGAAGGCCTTGCCCAGCAGGAAGGCGCCGTCGAGCGCGACCGACAGGATCTCGCGCCATTCCTCGAACGACATGTCCAAAAACGAGGTCTGGCGGCGGAGGCCCGCGTTGCTCACCAGGATGTCGACGCCGCCGAACGCCTTGGCCGCCTGGTCGGCGAGCCTGGGCGGCACCTGCGGGTCGGAGACGTCGCCCATGGCGGCGACGGCCTTGCCGCCTGCAGCGATGATCTCGCCGACCACGGCATCGACCGCCGCTTTGTCTGAACGGCCGTTGACCAGCACCGACGCGCCGTCGCGCGCCAGCGTCAGTGCGATGCCGCGCCCGATGTTGCGGCCCGCACCAGTGACCAGGGCAACCTTGCCCTGCAAGGGAAGTGTTTGTGATGGCATGGCGGGCAAACTGCCAGTCTGCCCGCCGCCTGTCGACTAGGCGTCAGCCGGCGACAATGTAGGCTTTCAGCGCCTCGGTCTCGTGCTGGGTCTCTTCGAGCCGCGCCTTGACCACGTCACCGATCGAGATCAGCCCTAAAAGCTCGCCGCGATCGACAACCGGCAGGTGGCGGAAGCGGCCGCTGGTCATGGCCTGCATCACCTCTTCGATCGAATTGTCGGGATGGCAGGTTATGACATCGCGGGTCATCACCTGCCGCGCCTCGAGCTCCATCGCCTTGTCGCCATGGGACGCCATCGCGCGCACCAGGTCGCGTTCGGAGACGATGCCCACGACCGAGCTGTGCTCGTTCAGGACGAGGACCGAGCCGATGCGGCGGACGCTGAGCTGCTTGGCGACCTCGGCCACCGTGGTGGCAGGCGTCACCGAGAAGACGAGGCCGCCCTTCTGCGAAAGAATGTCGGAGACGAACATGGTTCCCCCTCCGCGAGTGTGGTCGAACGTAAGAACAGCAACGAATTGCCGCGGAGAAAGGTTGCGGGCCTAAAAGCCCTTCTAAGACGACGCTCGTTCGGCCCTCGTCCTTCCCCGTCCCGGCGATTCCATCACTTGTGGCGCAAGGGCGCCAGCGTCGATTTGTGCATTTCAGGTGGGCTTTTCCCCGCCTCCCGGGCCTGCTACGAGCGCGCACAATGACGCCCGAACCCTCGCTCTCCTCGCCCCGGCAAAAGGCCGAGGCGCTGGTCTATCTTTTAGCCTTCATCGCCTGCATTCCGGCCGCCAACTGGATGATCGGCAACCTCGGCACGGTCTGCCCCCCGCCGCACGGGCCCTGCCTGGTGCCGGTCTGGCCGTGGGGCCCCAAGGGCATGCCCTTGATGGCGCCGTCGGGCGTGCTGCTGATCGGCCTCGCGCTGGTGCTGCGCGACATGGTGCAACGCAGGCTCGGTCGTGCCGCCGCGCTCACCGCCATCGTCGCCGGCGCCCTGCTGTCGGGCGCGGTGGCGCCGCCGCCGCTGGTCTACGCCTCGGCCGCGGCGTTCCTGCTGTCGGAGCTGGCCGACTTCGCGGTCTACACGCCATTGCAGTCGCGCGGGCTGGTGCTGGCGGTGCTCGCCAGCAGCCTGGTCGGGCTTGTCGCCGACAGCATCCTGTTCCTGTGGCTCGCCTTCGGCAGCCTCGACTTCCTCGCCGGCCAGATCCTCGGCAAGCTCTGGATGGTGCTGGCGGCGCTGCCGTTCATCCACTGGATCAGAAGGCGCGAGATCGCCCGGTCCGCAGCGTGAAGCAGGCGAAAGTCTCGGCTTGCATGCCAGCCGCCGGGGCTTCTTAATCGCGTCCGTTTGATGGGGGATTCTTAGATGTTCAAGTCTATCCTGGCCGTGTCCGAAGGCGGACCGGATGCCGGCATGTCGTTCAAGCTCGCGGCCCGCGTCGCCGGCTTGTTCGACGGCTGCGTCGACGCCTTGCACCTGCCGGTCGGCCCGGCCGGCGGCATGGTGGGCGGCCTGGCGATGAGCGGCGAGGCGATGCCGCTGATCATGAACATCGACGACGAGCGCCTCGAAGCGCGCGCCAAGGAGAGCGAGCGCATCTACAGCGAAGTCATCGCGCCGGTGAAGGGCTCGACCTACACCGCGGCCAAGACCGCGACCCTCGACACGCTGGTGGCGATGGGCCGCTGCTCGGACCTCCTCGTGCTCGGCCGCCCCGGCGCCGATCCGGAGAACGTGGCGCCGGCGACCGTCGAGGCCGCCATCCACGAATGCGCCCGCGCCGTCATGATTGCGCCGCCCAGTGCCGGCAGCGGCGGCTTCGGCAACGTCATCGTGGCATGGAACGGCAGCTTCCAGGCCGCCCGCGCCGTCGAATACTCCCTGCCCTTCCTCGCCAAGGCGTCGGCCATCACCATCCTGGTCGTGGGCAGCACGCCCGACGACGTGGGCGCGGCCTACCTCGCGCGCAATCTCGGCCGGCATGGGCTGAAAACCACCATTGACGCCATCGATCCCGGCGCGGTGTCGGGCCGCGCCCGCGGCCGCGCACTGCTCGACTACACGCATGGCAAGGGCGCCGACCTGCTGGTGATGGGCGCCTATGGCCGCGGCCAGGTGCTGAGCTTCCTCGGCATGGGCGGCGCCACCGGCAAGGTGATCTCGTCCTGCCGCGTGCCGCTGTTGATGGCGCATTAAGCCGCCCGGTCGTCCTGAGCGAAGCGAAGGATGACAGCGGGTGTGGGTCCGGGTTGCCCTAAGGGCAGGCGCCGGCGGACTGGGTCAGGACGTCGGGATTGCTGCAGGCCGAGCAGGCGTTGCCGTAGGTCTTGCGGGTGCCGTCGCGGTGCAGGCCGCAGGCCGGCCGGTAGTCTCGGGTGCACATCTGCGGCCGCGGATCGGCGCAGGGGCCACCCGCCACCGGCAGCGATTCGGGCGCGAGCTCGCCGCGGGTCATCATGAACATGAAGGGCTGCGGCTTGTAATCGCTCAAGGTGCCGACGATGGCGATCTTCGATCCCTGCGCCGGCAGGGGAGCGAGCGGCCGCGCCATGGCGATGTGGAGGTCGGCGACGTTGCCCGCCTGCGCCTCGTCGGTGATGGCGGCCTCGATGACGTCGGGCGTGGCCGAGATCACCTTCACCGGGATTTTTATGCGCGTGCCGCCGCCCTGCTGCTTGTCGACGATCG
>JAKFVH010000289.1 GCA_021732285.1 Reyranella sp.
CGCCGCGCGTGCCCAACCAGCGTTCCCAGCCGAATCCCGATGCCGCCTCGCAGGCTACCCGCACCGTGCCGTCGGGCCCAAGGACCTGCTGGTGATATGTTTCGTCTTGCGCAGCGAACAACTCCCATGACGGCATGGAAACGACCGCCGCCTGGATGCCGTCCTTGGCCAAAAGATCGCGCGCGCCGAGGGCGAGGTGGGTTTCCGAGCCCGACGCGATGAGCCGGACCGGGGCGGAAGCGTCGCCCGCCAGGATGTACGCCCCGTGGGCACAGAGGTTGCCGTCGCTGGCGTCGCGGACGGTCGGCAGGTTCTGGCGCGTGAGCGCGATGACGGTCGGCGTCTTCTTCGACTCAAGCGCAAGCTGCCAGCATTCGGCCGTCTCGATCGTGTCCGCCGGCCGCATGACCTGCAGGCCGTGGATGGCACGCAGCGCCGCCAGGTGCTCGATGGGCTGATGGGTCGGGCCGTCCTCGCCCAGCCCGATCGAATCGTGGGTCATGACGTAGATCACGCGCAGGCCCATCAAGGCCGCCAAACGGATCGATGGCCGGCAGTAGTCGGTGAACACCAGGAAGGTGCCGCCATAGGGGATGATGCCGCCGTGCAGCGCCATGCCGTTCATGGCCGCGGCCATCGCGTGCTCGCGGATGCCGTAATAGACGTAGCGGCCGGTGGCGTCGGCGCGCGTGTTGGCCTTCAGCGTGGCGGTCTTGGTGTTGTTCGAGCCGGTGAGATCGGCGGAGCCGCCGACCGTGTCGGGCAGCACCGGGTTGATGACTTCCAGCACTTCCTGGCTCGACTTGCGCGTCGCCCACGAAGGCTTCTCGGCGGCGACCTTGGCCTTGAAGGCGCCGATCGCCTCGCCGACGGCGGCCGGGATGTCGCCCTTGATGCGGCGGTCGAACTCGGCGCGGTCGGGCTCGGCCATCGCGGCGTGGCGCTTCACCCACTTGCGGCGGGCCGACTTGCCGCGCGCGCCGACCTTGCGCCAGGCGCTGAAGATCGGCTCGGGGACGTCGAACGGCCCGTAGCTCCAGCCGAGCTTCTCGCGGGCGCCAGCGACCTCGTCCTTGCCGAGCGGCGAGCCGTGCGTGGCGGCGGTGCCGGCCTTGGTCGGCGCGCCAAAGCCGATGATCGTCTTGCAGGCGATCATCGAGGGCTTGTCGGTGACGTTGCGCGCCTTGCGGATGGCGCGCTGGACAGCGTCAGGATCGTGCCCGTCGACCGCCTGGACGTGCCAGCCGGCAGCGGCGAAGCGCTTCTTGTGGTCCTCGGACGTCGAGAGCGAGGTCGGGCCGTCGATCGAGATGCCGTTGTCGTCGAACAGCACGATCAGGCGGCCGAGGCCGAGATGGCCGGCGAGCGTAATCGCCTCCTGGCCGACGCCTTCCATCAGGCAGCCGTCGCCGGCGATGACGTAGGTATAGTGATCGACGATGTCGCGGCCGAAGCGCTCGGCCATCAGCCGCTCGGCGAGGGCAAAGCCCACGGAATTGCCCAGCCCCTGGCCCAGCGGTCCGGTGGTGGTCTCGATGCCGCTGGCATGGCCGTACTCGGGGTGGCCGGCGGTCTTGCTGCCGAGCTGGCGGAAGTGTTTTAGCTCATCCAGCGTCATGTCGGCGTAACCGGTGAGATGCAGCAGCGAGTAGAGCAGCATCGAGCCGTGGCCGGCCGACAGGATGAAGCGGTCGCGATCGGGCCAGTGCGGCTCCGAGGCGTCGAACTTCATGAATTTGGTGAACAGCACCGTGGCGACGTCGGCCATGCCCATGGGCATGCCGGGATGACCCGAATCCGCCTGCTGCACGGCGTCCATGGCAAGGGCCCTGATGGCGTTCGCCATGTCGCGGCGGGCGGCGATCTGATCGGTCATTTTGCGGGGGCGCCGGTATGTTTTTTGAAACGGGCCGCAACATGCCGACCGCTCTCCCAGGCGTCAATGCGCAAAAGCCGCCACTAAAGCCAACATCTAGCGCTCGCCGACGCTCCACAGGGCCAAGATGTTGACCATCAACCGGCCCTACACTTATCCTCTGACGATGGAGCAGGTGCGGACGGGAGAGCAATCACCGCCCTCCGGCGGGGGAGCGATGTCCAAGGCAGCAAGCGCGAAGGACCGCGTGGACAATGCGCTTCGCCGGCTGGAAACAATGCTGGACGAACGCCTGCAGGCGGAAGCCGGCCGTGCCGACGACCTCGCCAAGCGGCTCGACAGGCTCGAGCGCCAGCACGACGAGTTGAAGAAGGTGGCGTTGGAGGTCGAGGGCCGGCTCGAGCGTGCGATGGAGTACATCCGCTCGCTGCTGGCCGCCGACCAGAAGTGATCAAAGCAAGACATCCAAGCTGAAGGATGCTTCGCACAGGCCGACGTGTCAGACTGTGCACCCCCTCGACGCCCAATAAGGGCGCAACAAAAAGGAGTAACACGCGATGCCGGAGGTCTCGGTCCAGATCGCCAATCGTAACTTTGAGCTCGCCTGCGGTGACGGCGAGGAAGAGCGGGTCCAGGAGCTCGCTGCCTATGTCGACGAGAAGATCACCGACCTGCGCCGGCAACTGCCCGGCACCCCCGAAGTCAAACTGCTGGTGTTCGCGGCCCTGATCCTGGCCGACGAAAGCCGCGAGGCGCGCGGCATCGCCAAGGCGGCCGAGAGCGCCAGGGCCAGCGCCACCGACAGTGCCGAGACGCTGGCGACGGCGCTCGAAGACCTGATCACCTCGCGCGTCGACAAGATGAGCAAGAAGGTCACCGGCGCGGCCTGACGCTCGCCCTTCATTTCCTCCCCCGTTCATACGGGGGAGGGTAGGGAGGGGGAAAGCCTCAGTCGTGATCGCGCCAATTTCAGATCTGAAAAACGCCAGATCACCTCTGTGGCTTTCCCCCTCCCGGCCTCCCCCGATGACGGGGTAGGTGAAAGAGGGCGCATTGCGGCGCTCGCCCCCAGTCCCTACATTGAAGAGGGGCGGATTTCTGCGCGGTGCGTGGTTCGCTTAAAACCCCGGGGCCAATAAGAACTCCTGGGAACTGTTCCTGGCCTTGACCCTGGTCTTGGCTACACGGTGCCCACCTGCTTACGCAGGCCTTGGAGGTTCTACGAGCCACGGCCCATCGTGGAGCCGCCCCACCTTGCTTCTTCCCGCATGTCCCTGATCGACGACAAACGCACCCTGCGCTCCGCCATGCTGGCCTGGCGCGGCGCGCTCTCCGACGACGAGCGCCGCGCCGCCGCCGATGGGCTGCTGGCGACGTGGCAGCGCGAGCTGCCGTTCGAGACGCCGGCGGTCGTGTCGGGCTTCTGGCCGATCAAGGACGAAATCGATATCCGGCCCTTGATGATCGACCTGCACAACGTGGGCTGCCAGCTCGCGCTGCCGGTCGTGCAGGGCCGCGGCAAGCCGCTGCTGTTTCGCGCCTGGCGGCCGGGCGATCCGCTGGAGCAGGGCGTGTTCGGCACGCTGCAGCCCTCGGCCAAACGCGAGACGCTGGAGCCCGATGCACTGATCGTGCCGATGCTTGCCTGCGACGAGGAAGGATGGCGGCTGGGCTATGGCGGCGGCTTCTATGACCGGACACTGCTCGGTCTTCGGGCCCATCGCCGCGTGACCGCCGTGGGCGTCGGCTTCAACGCCCAGCTCGTCGATGACGTTCCGCACGGGCCCGACGACCAGCGGCTCGATTGGTTGTTGACCGACAAGCGTGCTTGCGCCTTTGTCTAAGTATGAAGGTCCTGTTCTGCGGTGACATCGTCGGCCGGGCCGGCCGCGATGTGGTGATCAAGGAAGTCCCGCGCCTGCGGAGAGAGCTCGGTCTCGACTTCGTGGCGGTCAACGGCGAGAACGCGGCGGCGGGCTTCGGCATCACCGCCAAGATCTGCGCCGAGCTGCACGCGGCCGGCGTCGACTGCATCACCACCGGCAACCACGTCTGGGACCAGCGCGAGATCGTGCCCTACATCGCCCAGGACAAGCGCCTGCTGCGGCCCGTCAACTTCCCGCCCGGCACGCCGGGCTGGGGCGCCAACCTCTTCCAGACGGCGCGCGGCCAGAAGGTCGTGGTGATCAACGTGATGTGCCGCCTGTTCATGGATGCGCTCGACGATCCGTTCCGCGGCGTCGATGCCGAGCTTGCGAAGTACAGCCTGGGCGGCACCGCCAACTTCATCCTGGTCGACGTGCATGGCGAGGCGACCAGCGAGAAGCAGTCGATGGGTCATTATTGCGACGGCCGCGTCTCGGCCGTGCTCGGCTCGCACAGCCATGTCCCTACGGCCGACAGCTGGATCCTGCCCGGCGGCACCGCCTACCAGACCGACGTCGGCATGTGCGGCGACTACGATTCGGTGATCGGCATGAAGAAGGAATCGGCCGTGCAGCGCTTCGTGCGCAAGGTGCCGGGCGAGCGGCTGGCGCCGGCCGAGGGCGAGGGCACTTTGTGCGCGGCGGTTGTGGAAACCGACGACCGTACGGGCCTCGCCAGCTCGGTGCGGCCGATCAGGCTGGGCGGCCGGCTGTCTCAGGCGCTGTGAATTGCTGCATCTTGTGTTGCACAACCAACCGCCCTACCTATTAGAGGTAGTCTGAAGACCCTCGTTGACGGCTTGGGGAAAAAGCGCCATCTTTTTGATGTTAAACGATTTTTCGCCGACGTCGGCGACTGTCTTCAGGTTAGAGGGGGCGTCGGAATCTAGGTTCCGACGTTTTTTAGCGGGGGCTTCGGCCCCCGCCTTTTTTTGTCCCAGGCCCTGCAGGCACGGTGTCTAACACTCCCAAAGCCCACGAGAAGTGGTATAGCCGGCCCATCTACTCACTGAATCTGGTTTTGGGGCGATGGCGGGCCATTCGCAGTTCAAGAACATCATGCACCGCAAAGGGCGCCAGGACGCCCAGCGGGCCAAGATCTTCACCAAGCTGATCCGCGAGATCACCACCGCGGCGCGCCTGGGCGCGGCCGATCCGAACGCCAATCCGCGCCTTCGTGCGGCCATGATAGCCGCGCGCGAGGCCAACATGACGCGCGACACGATCGATCGCGCCATCAAGCGCGGCTCGGGCAGCGACGCCGACGCCAACTACGACGAGGTCCGCTACGAGGGCTACGGCCCGGCCGGCGTGGCGCTGATCGTCGAGGCGCTGACCAACAACCGCAACCGCACCGCGGGCGAGGTCCGCTCGATCTTCTCCAAGCACGGCGGCAATCTCGGCGAGTCCAACAGCGTGTCCTTCATGTTCGACCGCGTTGGTGAGTTCCGCTTTCCGCTGTCGGTCGGCAGCGCCGACGACGTGCTGGAGAAGGCGATCGACGCCGGCGCCGACGACGTGGTGAGCGGCCAGGGTGAGGAGGGCGTGCACGAGATCTACGCCGCCCAGGAGAACTTCAACTCCGTGCGCGAGGCGCTCGAGAAGTCGCTGGGCCAGCCCTCGGTCGCCAAGCTCAGCTGGCGGCCCAAGACCACCTCGCCGGTCGAAGGCGAGACGGTGCAGACCCTGCTCGACATGATCGCGGCCCTGGAAGACAACGACGACGTCCAGAACGTCTACGCCAATTTCGAGGTGTCGGACGACGCTCTGGCGAAGTTCGCGGCCTGAAGCCCGGGGCGATGAGACTGATCGGCCTCGATCCCGGTCTGCGATTGACCGGCTGGGGCGTGATCGACGTCGATGGCAACAGATTGCGTCATGTGGCGCACGGCGTGGTCCGGGTGACGACCACGGGCTCGCTCGCTGTACGTCTGCGCGAGCTGTTCGACGGCGTCGCCGCCGTGGTCGACGCGCAGCGCCCGCTCGAGGCCGCCATCGAGGAGACCTTCGTGAACGTGAACCCGGGATCGACGCTGAAGCTCGGCCAGGCGCGCGGCGTCGTCCTGCTGGCGCCAGCGCGCGCCGGCCTGCCGGTGTTCGAGTACGCCACCAACCTGGTGAAGAAGTCGGTGACCGGCGCGGGCCATGCCGACAAGCGCCAGATCGCCATGATGGTCGGCCGCCTGCTGCCCGGCGTCGATGCCACCGCAGATGCCGCCGATGCCCTGGCCGTCGCCATCTGCCACGCCCATCATCGCGCCACCGCCAAGCGCGTGGAGGCCGCCCTTTGATCGCCAAGCTGAAAGGCGTCGTCGATTCGGTCGATACCGACAGCGTCGTCATCGACGTCGGCGGCGTGGGCTATCTCGTCTCGGCTTCGTCGCGCACCCTGCGCGACCTCGTGGCCGGCGGCGAGGCGACCATGCTGGTCGAGACCATCGTGCGCGAGGATGCGATCGCGCTCTACGGCTTCCTCGAGACGGCCGAGCGCGACTGGTTTCGCATCCTGACGACCGTGCAGGGCGTCGGCGCCCGGGTGGCGCTGTCGATCCTCTCGACGCTCGCACCCGACGAGATCGCCCGCGCCATCGCCGCTCAGGACCGCGCCACGCTCAGCCGCCCCGCCGGCGTCGGCCCCAAGCTCGCCGCGCGTCTTGCCACCGAGCTCAAGGACAAGGCGGCCGCGTTCGGCGTGGCGCCCGCCGCCAAGGGCACGGCTGTACCGGCGGCGATGCCTTCAGGCTCGATCAACGAGGATGCCGTCTCCGCGCTGGTCAATCTCGATTACAAGCGCGTCGAAGCCTTCGGCGCCGTGGCGCGCGTGACGCAGCGGCTGGGTGAGGGCGCCACGTTCGACGCGGTGGTCCGCGCCGCCCTGCAGGAGCTGGCGCGATGAACGGGCCAACGAGCGACGACGATCGCCTGGTGACGTCCAAGCGCGCCGAGGAGGACGCTGCCGAACTGGCGCTGCGTCCCCAGACGCTGGGCGACTTCATCGGCCAGAAGCAGCTGCGCGAGAACCTGAAGATCTACATAACCGCCGCCAAGTCGCGCAAAGAAGCGCTCGACCACGTGCTGTTCCACGGCCCGCCGGGCTTGGGCAAGACGACGCTGGCACAGATCGTTGCGCGCGAAATGGGCGTGGGCTTTCGTGCCACGTCGGGGCCAGTCATCCAGAAGGCGGGCGACCTTGCCGCCCAGCTCACCAACCTGCAGCCGCACGACGTGCTGTTCATCGACGAGATCCACCGCCTCAGTCCGTCGATCGAGGAGATCCTCTATCCCGCCATGGAGGACTTCCAGCTCGACCTGATGATCGGCGAAGGACCAGCGGCGCGCTCGGTGCGCATAGAACTGCAGCCCTTCACGCTGGTCGGCGCCACCACGCGCTCGGGCCTGATGACGCGTCCGCTGCGCGAGCGCTTCGGTATCCCGTTGCGCATGGTCTTCTATGAGCCGGCCGAGCTCGAGACGATCGTCCATCGCGCGGCGCGCGTGCTCAAGATGGAGATGGCCAAGGACGGCGGGGCCGAGATCGCCAAGCGCTCGCGCGGCACGCCGCGCGTCGCCAACCGCCTGCTGCGCCGCGTGCGCGACTTCGCCGCCGTCGGTGGCCATTCTGTGGTCGACGCCAAGGTGGCCGACGAGGCGCTGAGCCGGCTGGAAGTCGACGGCCGCGGGCTCGACGCCATGGACCGGCACTACCTTGCCTGCATCGCCGAGAACTACGGCGGCGGCCCGGTCGGCGTCGAGACGCTGGCGGCGGCGCTCTCCGAGCAGCGCGACGTCATCGAGGACGTGATCGAGCCCTACCTCATGCAGCTCGGCCTGCTGATGCGCACGCCGCGCGGGCGGCTGCTGTCGGAGAGTGGCTATCGCCATCTCGGCGTCGTCGTGCCGCGCGAGCAGAAGCGGCAGCTCGATCTTTTGGCCGCCGGCGAGCCGGAGGACGAGGCGTGAGCGCGTCCGCTGGCCCGACCAGCGGTCACATCGCCGGCGGCGTGCATGTGCTGCCGTTGCGGATTTATTACGAGGACACCGACGCCGCGGGCATCGTCTACTACGCCAACTGGCTGCGCTTCCTCGAGCGCG
Source organism: Reyranella sp. (assembly GCA_021732285.1). Lineage (GTDB taxonomy): Bacteria > Pseudomonadota > Alphaproteobacteria > Reyranellales > Reyranellaceae > Reyranella. The sequence continues at coordinate 7,894 of JAKFVH010000289.1, forward strand.
GCCGCACCGAGCTCTTACGCCTGCTCGGCCAGGAGCACGGCGCCCTGCGCGACGAGCGAGGTGTGAATTGGGTCGTGCGCCGCTGCGCCATCGATTACCTCAGGCCAGCCCGGCTCGACGAGACGATCGAGGTCGTCACGAGCTGCGGCGAGCTGCGCGGCGCCTCGCTGGAGATGATCCAGCTCGCCCGCCGCGGAGAAGAGATCCTGGTCCGTGCCGAACTTCTGGTCGCCTGCATGGGTGCGACAGGTCGGCCGGTCCGATTGCCGCCGCACGTGCGGACTGCCCTGGCCCAGGTTCGTGCGGGGGACTCGCCCCGCTCACGCCACATTCAGGTATAACCCTTTGAACTAACGGAGATATCAAAATGGACGCGTTTGCGCAGGTCGCCAGTACCCCCCTTGGCGGCAGCACCGGGCCGATCGACATGTCGGTCTATGGCCTGTTCATGCAGGCCGACTGGGTCGTCAAGGCGGTGATGATCGCACTGCTGCTGGCCTCGTTCTGGTCGTGGGCGATCATCTTCGAGAAGATGCTGCGCCTGCGCTCGCTGAAGAAGAGCGCGCAGTCGTTCGAGGACACCTTCTGGTCGGGCGTCTCGCTGGAAGACCTCTACGACCGCGTCGGCGCCAAGCCGGACGATCCGATGTCGAGCATCTTCTCGGCCGCCATGCGCGAATGGCGCCGCTCGGTGTCCAAGGGCCTGGCGACCAGCGCCACGGCGCGCGCGGCGCTGCGCCAACGCATCGAGCAGGTCATGGGCGTCACCATCCAGCGCGAGATGGAGGCGATCGAGAAGCGTCTCGGCTTCCTCGCCACCGTCGGCGCCAACGCCACCTTCGTCGGCCTGTTCGGCACGGTGTGGGGCATCATGAACAGCTTCGGCCATATCGCGCAGTCCAAGAACACTTCGCTGGCGGTCGTGGCGCCCGGCATCTCCGAGGCGCTGTTCGCCACCGCGATCGGCCTGGTCGCCGCGATCCCGGCGGCCGGCGCCTACAACATCCTGTCGGGCCAGGTCGCGCGCTACGCCCAGCAGCTCGAATCCTTCGCCGGTGAGTTCATCACCATCCTGTCGCGTCAGCTCGAGGAGCAGGTCTGATGGCAGGGATCATTCCCGCCGCCGGCGCCGTCAGTTCCGGCAGCAAGTTCCGGCGGCGGCGCTACACGCCGATCGCCGACATCAACGTGACGCCGTTGGTCGACGTCATGCTGGTGTTGCTGATCATCTTCATGATCACCGCGCCGCTGCTGCAGGTCGGCGTGCCCGTCGATCTGCCCAAGACCAGCGCCCAGCAGGTCGGCGGCAAGGACGAGCCGCTGGTCGTGTCGGTCAACGCCCAGGGCGAGGTCTTCCTCGGCGAGACCAAGTACGACCTGGCCGAGCTCAGCACCAAGCTCAAGGCGGTGCACGACGAGAAGCCCGACCAGCGCGTGTTCATGCGCGGCGACAAGTCGGTCGACTACGGCAAGATGATGGAGGTGATGGGCGTGGTGATCGACAGCGGCTTCCGCCAGCTCGGCCTGCTCGGCGAGGCCGCCCAGCAGCTCGGCAAGGGCGGCGGCGGCACCGTCACGCCGGCACCTGCCACACCCACACCGGCGCCGCGTGGCCAGCAGCAGCCGACTCCGCGTCGGTAGACAGAAGGAGAGGCGAAGCGATCGATGGACGACCGCATCATCGGCCGTATCCCGAGAAGCGTCGAAATGCGCATGCCGGCCGTCGTGTCGGCGATGCTGCATGTCGTCGTGCTGGGGGCGGCGGTGATGAACTTGGACTTCTTCAATCGCCCGCCGTTGATGGATCCCGAGCCGGTGATGGTCGACTTCGAGATGATCGACAAGAAGGCCGCGGCGCCCAAGGTCGGCAATCCGCCGCCGCAGCCCAAGGACGTGCCGATCGCCGAGGAGGCGACCAAGGCGCCGCCGCCCAAGTCGGCCGAGCCGCCACCCGCACCGGAGAAGCCCAAGCCCGACGTCGCCGAGGCCAAGCCGTTGCCGCCGCCGCCGGTCGAGAAGCCCAAGGTCGAGGCGCCGAAGCCGGCGGAAGACCTGATCGCGCTCAAGCCCAAGGAGCCCGAGCCGCCCAAGGTCGAGAAGCCGCCCGAGCCGCCCAAGCCTGCGCCCGAGGTCAAGAAGCCCGAGCCGCCCAAACCCGTGCCGCCCAAGCCGCAGCCGGAGAAGAAGAGCGCCGATTCGATCATCGACGACATCCTGAAGAACAAGCAGTCGCCGCAGAAGCAGCAGACGCCCGAGACGCAACCCAAGCCGCAGCCGCAGGTGACGCGCCAGGCGCCGGCCGCGCCCAACCTCGCCGCCGTCGTGACGGCGAGCGAGATCGAGGGCGTGCGCAACAAGATCCGGCCGTGCTGGAACACGATCGGCGGCGGGCGCGACCAGAACATGATCATAATCCTGGTCGTGCAGATGAATCAGGACGGCACGCCGGTGAAGGCCGAGCTCAAGGACACCGGCCGCTACAACAACGACCCGAATTTTCGCGCCGCGGCCGATGCCGCGCACCGTGCGATCATGAACCCGCGTTGCCAGCCCTGGCCATTGTCACCGGAAAAGTACAACTCCTGGCGCAACATCACTTTCAACTTCGACCCCCGCGACTACTGACAGCCTGTCGCGCTATAGAGACACCCCCTCAATGAACAAGAGGTCCGACATGATGCTTCCCCGACGCTCGACGATCCTGGGCGGCGCAGCACTTGCCGCCGGCGCGGCTGCCGTTCCCGCGCGCGCCCAGCTCACGATCGACATGACCCGGCCGACCTTCGAGCCGGTGCCGATCGCCATCGTCGACTTCGCCGGCGACCGAGTCGGCGCCGACATCGCCAACGTCGTGCGCAACGACCTGCAGAACTCCGGCCTGTTCCGCTCGATCCCGCCCGGCTCCTTCATCCAGAAGGACGTCAATGCCAGTGCCCCGCCGCAGTTCCCGGCCTGGCGCCAGATCGGCGCGGCCGGCGTCGTGGTCGGCCAGGTCAGCCAGGCCGGCGGCAACATCAAGGTCGACTTCCGGCTGTGGGACGTCGTCGTCGGCAACCAGGCGGCCGGGCTCTCCTTCACCAGCCAGCCGGCCAACTGGCGGCGGCTTGCCCACATCATCGCCGACGCAATCTACAAGCGCGTGACCGGCGAGGAGGGCTACTTCGACACCCGCATCGCCTACGTCGCCGAGAGCGGCCCGGGCAACGCGCGCGTCAAGCGCATCGCCATCATGGACCAGGACGGCGCCAACAGCCGCTTCATCACCGACGGCCGCACCATCGCGATCACGCCGCGCTTCTCGCCGACGCTGCAGGAGATCGTCTACATGGCCTACGCGGAGGATCGCAGCCCGCCGCGCGTCTACCTGCAGAGCGTCGATTCAGGCCGCCGCGAGCTTTTGGGCAACTTCCCCGGCATGAGCTTCGCGCCGCGCTTCTCGCCCGACGGCACCAAGGTGGTGATGAGCATCTCGGAGAACGGCCAGAGCGACATCTACGAGATGGATGTGCGCGGCCGCGCGCTCCGCCGGCTCACCAACACGCCGGCCATCGACACCTCGCCCTGCTACTCCAACGACGGTTCGCAGATCGTCTTCAACTCCGACCGCGGCGGCAGCCAGCAGCTCTATGTCATGAGCGCGGGCGGCGGCGGCGAGCGGCGCATCAGCTTCGGCGAGGGCCGCTACGCCACGCCGGTGTGGTCGCCGCGCGGCGACTGGATCGCCTTCACCAAGATCACCGCCGGCGCCTTCGGCATCGGCGTCATGCGGCCCGACGGCGGCGGCGAGCGCATGCTGGCCTCGGGCTTCCTGGTCGAGGGCCCGACCTGGGCGCCCAACGGCCGCGTGCTGGCCTTCTTCCGCCAGCAACCGAGCTCGGCGGGTCGCGCGGGCTCGGTCACTTTGCACCAGATTGACATAACCGGACGCTTCGAACGTCAGATACCAACGGCGGGCGACGCATCGGATCCGGCCTGGTCACCCTTGATTCCGCAGTAGCGAACGATATGATCTTTCTTGTCGACCCGGGCGCTTCCTAACGCTCGGGTCGATGTTGTCAGGAGGCGAAGAAAAATGAGGACAATCAAGGCTTTCGTAGCCATGGCCATGATGCTGGCCATCGCTGCCTGTAGCGGCCAACAGGAGCAAGCCGCCGGAGCAACGACCACCGTCACCCCCGGATCAGTTGCAGATTTCCGCCAGAACGTCGGCGACCGCGTGTTCTTCGACACCGACATGTCGAACATCCGCGAGGACGGCCGTCAGACCCTGACCCGTCAGGCCGAGTGGCTGAAGAAGTATACCAACTACCAGATCACCATCGCCGGACACTGCGACGAGCGCGGCACGCGCGAGTACAACCTGGCGCTCGGCGAGCGGCGCGCCAACGCCGCCAAGCAGTTCCTGGTCGCCCAGGGCATTCCCGCCCAGCGCATCCAGACCATCAGCTACGGCAAGGAGCGTCCGGATCCGGTCGGCTCCGACGAGGCCGCCTGGGCGCGCAACCGCCGGGCCGTGACCGAGCTGCAGTAGGAAAGGTTTCCTCCCCTTCGCGGATTCCGCGAAGGGGCGTGGCGCTTTTGGCCGCGAAGCGGCCAAAACGCCTGGCCCGCGTAGCGGGCGGAGGGGTCATGAGCCACAAAACGAGTCTGTCGCTCATGACCCCTCCGTCGGCGTAAGACGCCGACACCTCCCCATCGCGGAGTCCGCGATGGGGAGGGGACAACCGCCGGTCCTCGTGACCGGCGTTTTCATTTGGAGTGGGAGCGGCCATGCCTGAAAATGGCCGCCTTTGCACAGAAACTGTCGGCCGACATGAACAAGCTCCGTACCTCCTTGCTCGCGATCGCGTTCTTGGCTCCGACCGCGGCCGGCGCCCAGCGCGTCGACCCGGTCTATGTCGAGGACCGGTTCAACCAGCTGCAGCAGTCGATCACCCTGCTGACCGGCCAGATCGAGCAGCTGCAGTACCGCAATCAGCAGCTCCAGCAGCAGCTCGAGAAGATGCAGGCGGATTACGAGTTCCGGCTCGACCAGATGGAGAAGGGCAAGGGCGGTGGCACCCCACGGCCGCCTGGCGGTGCCCAGGCGGCTGCGCCCGTGCCCGCGCCAACCGCGCCGGCAGCGCCGCCGCCGGGGGCCGCAGCGAACGCCGGCGGCGACCAGATGTACAACGACGCCATGAAGAAGCTGCAGGACGGCGACAACGCCGGCGCCGAGCGCGGCTTCAAGGCTTTCCTGCAGAACCATCCCAAGCACACACTGGCGGGCAATGCGCAGTACTGGCTGGGCGAGAGCTACTACGCCCGCAAGGATTACCAGAACGCCATGACCGCGTTCGCCGAGGGTTATAAGACCTACAAAGCCAGCCCCAAGGGGCCCGACAATCTCCTGAAGCTCGGCATCACGCTCGCCGTGATGGGCCGCAAGGCCGACGCCTGCCAGGTCTTCGCCAAGTTCAGCCAGGACTATCCGCGCGCCACCGACCTGCAGAAGCGCCGGGTCGACCAGGAGCGTCAGAAGAACGGCTGCGGGTGAGCACGGCCGACGACCGGCCGCTCGACGTCGCCGACTTCGCGCGGCTGATGGCGCCGTTCGAGCCGTTCGAACGCGCAGCCATCATCGCTGTCGCCGTGTCCGGCGGACGTGATTCGCTCGCCCTGGCATTGCTGACGCAGGAATGGGCCGCTCAGCGCGGCGGTCGGATCGTCGGGCTGATCGTCGACCATGCGCTGCGGCCGGAGTCGGCTGAGGAAGCGGCGACGACCGCGGCCTTGCTCGGACGGCACGGCTGCGATGCCGAGATCCTGCGCTGGTCCGGGGCCAAGCCGCGCGCCGGCCTGCAGGAAGCCGCGCGCGTGGCGCGCTATCGCCTGCTGCGAGAGGCCTGCCGTCGGCGCGGCATTCTCCATCTGCTGGTCGCGCACCATGCCGATGACCAGGCCGAGACCGTGGCCATGCGCGCCGCGCGGCAAAGCGGGCCCGATGGCCTTGCCGGCATGTCGGCGGCGGTCGAGTCGCCGGAGATGCGGCTGCTGCGGCCGCTGCTTGGGGTTTCCCGATCGCGCCTCACCGCGACGCTGCTCGCGCGCGGCGTGCCGTGGATCGACGATCCTTCCAATGCCGATCCGCGCTTCGAGCGGGCAAGGTTGCGCGCGGGCCATCGACCGACGCCCACCGCCGATAGCGGCCGTCCGGTCCGCGAGCAAAGGCTCGCTGCGGCCGCGGTCGAGGTTTTGGAAATCTCGCCGACGGGCGACGTCGCCATCGACCGATCGGCCTTTGTCCGTCTGGGGCGGGACCAGCAGGCGCGGCTGTTGAGCCGGGTGGTCCAGGCGGTCGGTGGCGGCGATCATCCACCGCGGCGCGACCGGCTGGACCGTGCGGTTGGCCGTCTTTGCGGTGCCGTGGAGCGAGGAAAGTCGGGCAGTGCCTTAGATTTCACTCTTTCTGCATGTAGGTTGCTGATGCGACAAGTCCCGCAAAGCCGCCGCCTGCAGTGGATTGTTCGGCCCGAGCATGGCAGGAGGAATGGCAGAAACGGGGCGCAGCCCCTGATTCCGGCGGCTTTTTTTGCTTGCGGCGCGTCCCTTGCTCCCCATTTAGAATGATCTGTCCTCGTATTGGAAAACACCCGTGAACCCTTTCAACCGTAACGCCGCCCTGTGGATTGTCATCGTGCTGCTGCTGGCGCTGCTCTACAGCGTCTTCCAGGGCGGAGCGACCCGGTCGGCGGGCAACACGGTTTCCTATTCGGACTTCGTGCGCGCCGTCGAGCAGCGCCAGGTCCAGGACGTCCGTATCCAGGGCAACACCATTACCGGCACCTTCCGCGAGCCGCGCAACGGCGTGCAGAAGTTCGCGACCTACGTGCCCAGCGCCCCGGTCGACGAACAGCTGATGCCGCTGCTGATCAAGAACGTCGACCGCGTCGACGCCGGGCCGGCCGAGGAGGGCGTCAACCTCGGCTCGATCTTCGTGAGCTGGCTGCCGGTCCTGGTTCTGGTCGGCGTCTACATCTTCTTCCTGCGCCAGATGCAGAGTGGCACCGGCCGCGCCATGGGCTTCGGCAAGTCGCGGGCGCGCCTGCTGACCGAGAAGCACGGCCGCGTCACCTTCGAGGATGTCGCCGGCATCGACGAGGCCAAGGCCGAGCTCGAGGAGATCGTCGACTTCCTGAAGGACCCGCAGAAGTTCCAGCGGCTCGGCGGCAAGATCCCCAAGGGCTGCTTGCTGGTCGGCCCGCCGGGCACCGGTAAGACGCTCTTGGCGCGCGCCATCGCCGGCGAAGCCAACGTGCCGTTCTTCACCATCTCGGGCTCCGACTTCGTCGAAATGTTCGTGGGCGTGGGCGCATCCCGCGTGCGCGACATGTTCGAACAGGCCAAGAAGAACGCGCCCTGCATCGTGTTCATCGACGAAATCGACGCCGTCGGCCGCCATCGTGGTGCCGGCCTGGGCGGCGGCAACGACGAGCGCGAGCAGACTCTCAACCAGTTGCTGGTCGAGATGGACGGCTTCGAATCCAACGAAGGCGTCATCCTGATCGCCGCCACCAACCGTCCCGACGTGCTCGATCCGGCGCTGCTGCGTCCGGGCCGCTTCGACCGCCAGGTCATCGTGCCCAACCCCGATGTCGGCGGCCGCGAGAAGATCCTGAAAGTCCATATGCGCAAGGTGCCGCTGGCGCCGGACGTCGATCCGCGGGTTCTCGCCCGCGGCACGCCGGGCTTCTCCGGCGCCGACCTCGCGAACCTCGTGAACGAGGCTGCCCTGCGCGCCGCGCGCGTGGGCAAGCGGCTCGTCACCATGGCGGACTTCGAATACGCCAAGGACAAGGTGCTGATGGGCACCGAGCGCCGCTCGATGGCCATGACCGACGAGGAGAAGAAGCTCACGGCCTACCACGAGGCGGGCCACGCCCTGGTCGCCATGCATGTCCCCAAGAGCGATCCGCTGCACAAGGTCACGATCATTCCGCGCGGCCGCGCACTGGGCGTCACCATGCAGCTGCCGGAACGCGACCATCTCAGCCACACCAAGCAGTTCCTGGAATCGCGGTTGGCCATCATGTTCGGCGGCCGCATCGCCGAGGAGATCATCTTCGGACCGGAGAACGTCACCACGGGTGCGGCGAGCGACATCCAGGTCGCGACGCAGACCGCGCGCGGCATGATCACTGCTTTCGGCATGTCCGAGAAGCTCGGCCGCGTGCGCTACCAGGCCAACGAGCAGGAAGTGTTCCTGGGCCATGCCGTGACCCAGACGCAGAACGTCTCGGAAGCCACCGCCCAGCTGATCGACCAGGAGGTCCGCCGCCTGATCGAGGAGGCCGAGGGCAAGGCCAAGCAGATCCTGACCGACCATCTGGAAGACCTGCATCTCATCGCCAAGGCGCTGCTCGAGTACGAGACGCTCTCCAACGACGAGATCGGGACGATCCTGCGCGGCGAGAAGATCGTGCGCGACGATACTGGTGGCGCCGGCCCGGCCGACCGCCGCCGCCGCGCCTCGGTGCCGACCAGTTCCGGGCAGGGCGCCGGCCCGTCGCCGGGCGCCAATCCCGAGCCGCAGCCGGGGGTGTGACGGCAAGCTTCGCCGGCGTCACCCTCGATCGCCCGAGGATCATGGCGATCGTCAATGTGACGCCGGACTCGTTTTCAGACGGCGGCGAACGCCTCGAACCCGCGCAGGCCATCGACGATGGCCTGCGTTTCGTTTCTGAGGGGGCCGACATCGTCGATGTCGGCGGTGAGTCGACGCGGCCGGGCTCGCGGCCGATCGATGCCGGCGAGGAGCTGCAACGCGTCCTGCCGGTGGTGACGGGCCTCGCCAGGCGCGGCCTCGTGGTGTCGATCGACACCCGCCGTGCCGCCGTGGCGCGGGCCTGCCTCGATGCCGGCGCGCGCATCGTCAACGACGTCTCGGCCCTGCAGGACGATCCGGCCTTGATGCCGCTGGTCGCCGAGCGCGGCGTGCCGGTCGTGCTGATGCACCGCGCCGGCCGGGCGGAGGAGAAGTACGTCGTGCCGCCCTACGCCAACGTCGTCGAAGAAGTGCGTCAGTTCCTGGTGCAGCGCGCCGAGGCCTGCCAGGCCGCGGGCATCGCGCACGAGCACATCGCCCTCGATCCCGGCCTGGGCTTCGGCAAGAGCGTGCAGGAGAACGTCGATCTGGTCGGCGGCGCCGGCCGGCTGGCCGAGGCCGGTTATCCCGTGCTGATCGGCGCCTCGCGTAAAAGCTTCATCGGCCGGCTGACCGGCATCGAAGAGCCGCGCCAGCGCGATCCGGCCTCGATTTGGCTCGCCGTAGAGGCCGCCCGGCGCGGGGCTGCCTTCGTGCGGGTCCACGACGTTGCCGGCACGCGACAGGCCCTCGCGGTGTCGCAGGTAATGCGATAAAATTGCAGTCAATGTCACGTCATCTCTTCGGCACCGACGGCGTTCGCGGCCGCGCCAACTCAGAACCAATGACGGCCGAGATCGCCATGCGCATCGGCATGGCGGCGGGCCAGGTCTTCAATCGCGGCGACCATCGCCATCGCGTCGTCATCGGCAAGGACACGCGGCTCTCCGGCTACATGATCGAGCAGGCCCTGACCGCGGGCTTCCTGTCGGTCGGCATGGACGTGCTGCTGCTCGGCCCGGTGCCGACGCCGGCCGTCGGCTTCCTGACGCGCTCGATGCGCGCCGACGTGGGTGTGATGATCTCGGCCTCGCACAATCCCTACGAGGACAACGGCATAAAGCTGTTCGGGCCGGACGGCTTCAAGCTGTCCGACGCCGTCGAGGCGCAGATCGAGGTGCTGGTGGCGACGCCGCGCGACATTCGCCTCGCCTCGTCGAAGTTGATCGGCCGCGCCAAGCGCATCGACGACGCCGACGGCCGCTACATCGAGGCGGTGAAGGCGTCGGTCCGCGGCAACCTCGATCTCGCCGGACTGAAAATCGTCGTCGATTGCGCCAATGGTGCTGCCTACAAGGTCGCGCCGACGGTGTTGTGGGAGCTCGGCGCCGAGGTGATCCCCATGGCGGTGTCGCCTGACGGCTTCAACATCAACGGCAATTGCGGCTCGACCTATCCGCAGGTGCTGCAGGAGCACGTGGTGATGCACGGCGCCGACATCGGCATCGCCCTCGACGGCGACGCCGACCGCGTTGTGCTGGCCTGTGAGCACGGCCGCCTGATCGACGGCGACCAGCTCATGGCGACCATCGCCGACCACTGGGCGAAGGACGGCCGGCTGGCCGGCGGCGGCGTGGTCGCCACGGTGATGTCGAACCTCGGGCTCGAGCGCTATCTCGGCGAGCGCAAGCTCAGCCTGGTGCGCGCCGCCGTGGGCGACCGCTACGTGCTCGAGCGCATGCGGGCCGACGGCTACAATCTCGGCGGCGAGCAGTCCGGCCATATCATCATGACCGACCATGCCACGACCGGCGATGGCCTGATGGCGGCCCTGCAGGCGCTGGCGGCGATGCTGAAGACCGGCCGGCCGGCCAGCGAGACCTTCCGCGCCTTCGATCCGGTGCCGCAGCTCCTGAAGAACGTGCGGGTGGGCGATGCCAACGCCGCCCTCGCCGACACCGCGGTGACGCGGGCGATCGCCGACGCCGAGGCGCGGCTCGGCAAGGCGGGCCGCATCCTGGTGCGCAAGTCGGGCACCGAGCCGCTGATCCGCGTCATGGCCGAGGGCGATGATTCGGACCTCGTGCGCACCGTCGTCGACCAGATCATCGAGGCGATCCCCCGGGTGAAGGCCTCCGCATGAAGGGTCGCGTCCTGATCGTCGCCGGCTCCGACTCCGGCGGCGGGGCGGGCATCCAGGCTGACATCAAGGCGGTCACCGCCATGAACGGCTTCGCCGCCACCGCCATCACCGCGCTCACCGCCCAGAACACCGAAGGCGTGCACGGCGTCGTGCCGGTCGATCCTGCCTTCATCGCCCAGCAGATCGAGGTCGTGCTGAGCGACATCGGTGCCGATGCGCTGAAGACCGGCATGCTGCACAGCGCCGAGGTGATCGGCGTGGTCGCTTCGTCGCTGAAGAAGCATGCGCCCGGCGTGCCGCTGGTGGTCGATCCGGTGATGGTGGCCAAGGGTGGCCATCGCCTGCTGCTGAGCGAGGCCGAGGCGGCGCTACGCGACACGCTCTTGCCGATGGCGGCCCTCATCACGCCCAACCTGCCCGAAGCCGAGGTGCTGGCGGGCTTCCCGGTGCGCAACGAGGCCGACATGCGCCGCGCCGCCGAGCGGCTGGCCGAGCTCGGCGCCAAGGGCGTGCTGCTGAAGGGCGGCCATCTCGATGGCGACACCGTCGTCGATCTTCTGTTGCACGACGGCCGCATCGAGCGCTTCGCCGATCCGCGCATAAAATCCAAGCACACCCACGGCACCGGCTGCACGCTCGCCTCGGCGACCGCCGCCGGCCTGGCGCAGAAGATGAGCCTTTTGGACGCGGTGGCCCGTGCACGCGCCTACGTCCGGCGGGCCATCGAGACCGCCCCCGGCTTCGGCCGCGGCCACGGCCCGCTCAACCACGCGGTGACGGTCAGGTCATAGCTGGGGGCGCGCCACTCCAGTGGCGCGTCATGGGAGCGCGGGCCTCCGGCCCGCATCATGATCATGAGCGGGCCGGAGGCCCGCGCTCCCAG